>NZ_JALPSX010000005.1:0-270030 GCF_023217995.1 Agromyces sp. C10
CCCCCCGGGGGCGGGGGGGGCCCCCCCCCCCCCCCCCCCCGCGACGGAGCGGTCACTCGACCGTGACGGACTTCGCCAGGTTGCGCGGCTGGTCGACGTCGAGGCCCTTGGCCTGCGAGAGCTCCATCGCGAAGATCTGCAGCGGCACGACGGCCAGCAGCGGCTCGAACAGCGGTCCGGCGAGCGGGATGCGGATGACCTCGTCGGCGAACGGGAGCACCGCGGCGTCGCCCGCCTCGGCGATCGCGATGACGCGAGCGCCGCGGGCGCGGATCTCCTGGATGTTCGAGACGACCTTCGGGTGGAGGGTCGCCGAACCGCGCGGGCTCGGGACGACCACGAACACCGGCTGGCCCGGCTCGATCAGGGCGATCGGGCCGTGCTTGAGCTCGCCCGCGGCGAAGCCCTCGGCGTGGATGTACGCGAGCTCCTTGAGCTTCAGCGCACCCTCGAGCGCGATCGGGTAGCCCACGTGGCGGCCGAGGAAGAGCACCGAGCGGGTGTCGCTCATCCAGTGCGCGAGCTCGCCCACGCGCTCGCCCTGCTCGAGGACGGTCGTGATCTTCTCGGGGATCGCCTGCAGCTCGGCGACCTGCGCCGCGAGCTCCTCCTCCGAGAGGGTGCCGCGCACGCGCGCGAGGTGGAGGCCGAACAGGTAGAGGGCCGTGATCTGCGCCACGAAGGCCTTGGTCGACGCGACCGCGACCTCGGGGCCGGCGTGCGTGTAGACCGCCGCGTCCGACTCGCGCGGGATGGTCGCGCCCTGGGTGTTGCAGACCGAGATGGCCTTCGCACCCTGCTCGCGGGCGTACTTGACGGCCATGAGCGTGTCCATCGTCTCGCCCGACTGGCTGATCGAGACGACGAGCGTGCCGTCGTCGATGACCGGCTCGCGGTAGCGGAACTCGTGGCTCAGCTCGACCTCGACCGGGATCCGTGCCCACTGCTCGATGGCGTACTTCGAGACCATGCCCGCGTAGGCGGCGGTGCCGCACGCCACGACGGTGATGCGCCGGATGGAGCGGAGCGCGTCGTCGCCGAGCTGGTCGAGCTCGGGGATCGAGACCACGCCGTCGACGATGCGACCGCGGATGGTGTTCGCCACTGCGTCGGGCTGCTCGGCGACCTCCTTCGCCATGAACGAGGACCAGCCGCCCTTCTCGGCCGCGGAGGCGTCCCACGCGACGTCGAACGGCTCGACCTCGACCGCGTTGCCGTCGAAGTCGGTCACGGTGACCTCGCCCGCGGTGATCGCGACGATCTGGTCCTGGCCGATCGCGACGGCGCGCTTGGTGAACTCGACGAAGGCCGCGACATCCGAGCCGAGGAAGTTCTCGCCGTCGCCGAGGCCGATGACCAGCGGCGAGTTGCGGCGGGCGCCCACGACGACGCCGGGCTCGTCCTTGTGGACCGCCAGGAGCGTGAAGGCGCCCTCGAGACGGCGAACGGTGCGACGGAAGGCCTCGCGCAGGTCGCCCGTGGCGCGGTACTCGCGGCCGAGGAGCACCGCGGCCACCTCGGTGTCGGTCTCGCTGCGGAACTCCGCGCCGTCGGCGACGAGCTCCTCCTTCAACTCGGAGAAGTTCTCGATGATGCCGTTGTGGATGAGCGCGAGCTTGTCGTCGTCGGCCAGGTGCGGGTGGGCGTTGCGGTCGGTGGGGCCGCCGTGGGTCGCCCAGCGGGTGTGCCCGATGCCGGTGCCGCCGCGGTGGATCGGGTGGCGGCCGAGTTCGTCGGCGAGGACCTGCAGCTTGCCGGCGCGCTTGGCGAACTCGAGGTCGCCCTCGTCATCGACGACGGCGACGCCGGCCGAGTCGTAGCCACGGTATTCGAGGCGGCGCAGGCCACCCATGAGGACGTCGAGGCTGTTGCGCTCTCCGACGTATCCGACGATTCCACACATGCGCACGATCCTACCGGCGTGTTCCTGAGCGCCGGACCGATGGCCCGCGACCGCGCTCGGGCCGCGACTACACTGTCACGGTGCCGGATCCGCAGAGCCCGTCGACGCACGCTCCCCAGATCTCCCCGTTCATCGAACTGAGCCGGGCCGACTGGGCGGCGCTCGCCCCGTCGATGCCGTCGCCACTGCGCGAGACCGAGATCGTCCAGCTCCGCGGGCTCGGCGAGCCGCTCGACCCGGTCGAGGTGGCCGAGGTCTACCTGCCGCTCAGCCGGCTGCTGAACCTCTACGTCGGGGGCACCAAGGCGCTGCACGAGGTCACCAGCACGTTCCTGCGCGAGCGGTTCGCCTCGACCCCGTTCGTGATCGGCGTCGCGGGCTCGGTCGCCGTGGGCAAGTCGACGATCGCGCGACTGCTCCGGGAGCTCCTCGCGCGCTGGGAGCACACGCCCCGCGTCGAGCTGGTCACGACCGACGGCTTCCTGTTCCCCAACGCCGAGCTCGAGCGTCGCGGGCTCATGGAGCGCAAGGGGTTCCCCGAGTCGTACGACCGCCGCGCGCTGCTGCGCTTCGTCAGCGAGGTGAAGGCCGGCGCCCCCGAGGTGCGTGCGCCGTTCTACTCGCACCTCGCGTACGACATCATCCCCGACGCGCAGGTCACCGTGCGGCGGCCGGACGTGCTCATCGTCGAGGGGCTCAACGTCCTCCAGCCGGCCTCGCCGGGCCACAAGCTCGCGGTGAGCGACCTGTTCGACTTCAGCATCTACGTCGATGCGCGCACGAGCGACATCGCCCGCTGGTACGAGGAGCGCTTCCTCAAGCTCCAGCGCGGCGCGTTCACGAACCCGCGCTCGTACTTCCACCGGTTCGCGAGCCTCAGCGAGGACGAGGCGCGCGCCCGCGCACGGTCGATCTGGCAGTCGATCAACGAGCCGAACCTGCTCCAGAACATTCGTCCCACGCGGTCGCGCGCGTCGCTCGTGCTCCGCAAGGGCAGTGACCACGCGGTCTCGAGCGTCCTGCTGCGCAAGCTCTGACGCGCGGTCCGGCGCGGGTGACGGATGCCGCGGCATCCGTCACCTCGAGGGCGAGCGGATGCCGCGGCGACGCCGTGGGACGGCGGATCAGTTGGCGAGGCGCTCGCGCACCACGGCCGCGAGCTTCTCGGCGTGGGCCTCGGCGGCCTGCTGGTCGGCGGCCTCGACCATGACGCGCACCATGGGCTCGGTGCCGGAGGGGCGGAGGAGCACCCGGCCGGTGTCGCCCAGCTCGGCCTCGGCGGCCCGCACCGCGGACGCGATCTCGGCGTCGTCGGCCATCGCGTGGTGGTCGACGCCGCGCACGTTGACGAGCACCTGCGGGTACACGGTCATGATCGAGGCGAGCTCGGCGAGCGACTTGCCGGTGCGGGCCATCTCGGCGACCAGGTGGAGCCCGGTGAGCACGCCGTCGCCCGTGGTCGCGAACTCGCTCATGATGACGTGGCCCGACTGCTCGCCGCCGAGCGCGAACCCGCCCTCGGCGAGGGCCTCGAGCACGTAGCGGTCGCCGACCTTGGTCTCGACGACGCGGATGCCGCGCTCGGCCATCGCGCGCTTCAGGCCGAGATTCGACATGACCGTGACGACGAGGGTGTCGTCGGTGAGCGTGCCGCGCTCCTGCATCGACACCGCGAGGATCGCCATGATGCGGTCGCCGTCGACCACGTTGCCGTCGGCGTCCACGGCCAGGCAGCGGTCGGCGTCGCCGTCGTGCGCGATGCCCACGTCGGCGCCGTGCTCGCGCACGGCCTGCTGCAGCAGCTCGAGGTGGGTGGAGCCCACGCCGTCGTTGATGTTCATGCCGTCCGGGTCGGCGCCGATGACGACGACCTCGGCGCCCGCGTCGCGGAAGGTCTCGGGCGAGACGCCGGCGGCCGCGCCGTGGGCGCAGTCGAGCACGACCTTCAGGCCCTCGAGCCGGTTCGGCAGCGTGGCGAGCAGGTGCACGACGTAGCGGTCCTCGGCGTCGGCGAAGCGACGGATGCGGCCGACGCCGTCGCCGGTCGGGGCGAGCTTCTGCCGGCCGAGGTAGGACTCGATGCGGTCCTCGACCTCGTCGGGGAGCTTGGTGCCGCCGAACGAGAAGAACTTGATGCCGTTGTCGGGCGCGGGATTGTGCGACGCCGAGATCATCACGCCGAAGTCGGCGCGGATGCTGTCGATGAGGAACGCCGTGGCGGGCGTGGGGATGACGCCCGCATCGAGCACGTCGACGCCGGAGCTCGCGAGTCCGGCGGAGACGGCGGCGGTGAGGAACTCACCGGAGACGCGGGGGTCGCGCGCGACGACGGCCACGGGGCGGCGGCCGGCGGCGCGGAGTTCATCGGCGTGCCGGCCCTGGGTGAGGACTGCGGCAGCCGCCTGGGCGAGGCCCAGGGCCAGGTCAGCCGTGAGTTCACGGTTGGCCAGGCCCCGGACCCCGTCGGTTCCGAAGAGCCGAGGCATACGGGGGACCCGTTCTCGCGCTTAGCGCTTCGAGAACTGGGGCGCCTTGCGGGCCTTCTTGAGACCGGCCTTCTTGCGCTCGATGACGCGGGCGTCGCGCGTGAGGAAGCCGGACTTCTTCAGCGTGGGACGGTTGTTCTCGCGGTCGATCTCGTTGAGCGCACGGGCGATCGCGAGGCGCAGGGCGCCGGCCTGGCCCGAGGGGCCGCCGCCGGTGATGCGGGCGATCACGTCGTACGAGCCCGAGAGCTCGAGGACGGTGAAGGGGTCGGTGATGAGCTGCTGGTGCAGCTTGTTCGGGAAGTAGTCCGCGAACTCACGGCCGTTGACCGTGATGGTGCCGGCGCCGGGCACGACGCGCACGCGGGCGATGGCCTGCTTGCGGCGGCCGACGGCCGAGCCCGAGACGTTCAGCACGGGACGGGCGGCAGCGGCCTCGGCGGCCGGAGCGGACTCGGTGGTGTAGCTCTCGGGAGCCTGGTCGATCTGGTCTGCGATCTTCGCCATGGTGGTCTCTCTGAATCCTTTTCGCGTCGGCGCCGGGCTTACTGGGCGACCTGGGTGAGGGTGTACGGCTTCGGCTGCTGAGCCGCGTGCGGGTGCTCCGGGCCGGCGTAGACCTTGAGCTTCTTCAGCTGCTGGCGGCCGAGCGAGTTCTTCGGGAGCATGCCGCGGATCGCCTTCTCGACGGCGCGGACGGGGTTCTTCTCGAGCAGCTCGGCGTAGCCGACCGCCTTGAGGCCGCCCGGGTAGCCCGAGTGGCGGTAGGCCTTCTTCTGCTCGAGCTTCTGGCCGGTGAGGGCCACCTTGTCGGCGTTGACGATGATCACGTGGTCGCCGGTGTCGACGTGGTTCGCGAAGATCGGCTTGTGCTTGCCGCGGAGGATCGCCGCGGCGTGGCTCGCGAGACGGCCGAGCACGATGTCGGTGGCGTCGATGACGACCCAGTCGCGCTGGATCTCGTTCGCCTTCGGGGTGTAGGTGCGCGTCACAGTAGTGCTGCTTTCTGATCGAGTGAGGGGTTCGTGAATCCCGCTCCGGCGGGAGTTCGCTCGCGATGCGAGGAGAACGCCACGGTGGAGGGCTCAACATCGGATGCCGACGCAGTCGACGGCACCAAAGGGAAAGCTTAGCCGACGACGCCGTCCACGTGCAATTCGCGACGTGCGCGCGTCTGCTCCGCGCGGGCCGCCAGGTCCTCCTCGGGCGGGTAGCCCACCTCGGTGAGGGTGAGCCCCTTGGCCGGGAGCACCTTGAACGCGCTCGTCCGGGTGCGCGCGTGCATGAGTTCGCCCGGCTGCTCGACCCTGAGCCGCCCCTCCCCCACGGCGACGCCCGAGCCGACGAGCGCGCGGACCATGGAGTGGCAGAACGCGTCGGCCTGGAGCGAGGCCACGAGGACGCCGTCCGAGGCCCGGCGCCACCGGAACGACTGCAGTGTGCGGATCGTCGTCGCGCCCTCGCGCGGCTTGCAGAAGGCGGCGAAGTCGCCGAGGCCCACGAGCGTCTGCGCGGCCACGTCCATCGCCTCGACGTCCAGCTCCCTCGGGTACCAGACCGTGCGGTGGCGCTGCAGCGGATCGTGCTCGGCGTCCGCGTCGGCGATGCGGTACTCGTACCGTCGCCAGACGGCCGAGAAGCGGGCGTCGAAGCCCTCGGGCGCGGGTCGCACCGACCGCACGACGACGTCGTCGTCGGTCGACCCCAGGACGCCGCGCAGGCGACGCACGAGCACGGCGCCGGGATCGGCGTGCGGATCCGACTCCGCCACGCCCCGACGGGGACGCGCGACCGCCCGGAACGCCGCCCGGTCCACGTCGAGGTGGGCGACCTGCCCGGTCGCGTGCACCCCGGCGTCCGTCCGGCCCGCGACGACGAGGCGGGGCGCGACGCCCTCGCGGCGGAAGAGCGTCTCGAGCGCTCGCTCGATCGTGCCCTGCACGGTGCGGAGGCCGGGCTGGCGGCTCCAGCCGGCGAAGGCCGTGCCGTCGTAGGCGAGGTCGAGCCGCAGTCGAACGACGGATGCCGCGGCATCCGCGTCGCCGTCGACGCCCGCGGTCGTGGTGGCCTCGTTCACGGACCCAGCCTAGATGCGCGAAGGGCCCCGGTGCGGATGCACCGGGGCCCCTCGTCGAGCGGGAGCGCGAAGGCTACTTCGCGGCGGCCTCCTCGGCCTCGGTCTCCTCGGCCGGAGCCTCGGCGGACTCCGCCGACGCCTCGGAACCGGCGGCCTCGTCGACCGCGGCCTCGGACTCGGTCACGACCTCGTCCTGGGGCTCCTCGGCGGCGGGCTCCTCGGCGGGAGCGGTCGCGGCGGCCAGCTTCGCGGCGCGCGCCTTCGGCGTCACGGGCTCGAGGACGAGCTCGATGACGGCCATGGGCGCGTTGTCGCCCTTGCGGTTGCCGATCTTGGTGATGCGGGTGTAGCCGCCCTCGCGGTCGGCCACCTGCGGCGCGATCTCGGTGAACAGCTTGTGCACGACCGACTTGTCGCCGATCACGGCGAGCACGCGACGGCGCGCGTGCAGGTCGCCGCGCTTGGCGAACGTGATCAGGCGCTCGGCCAGCGGACGGAGGCGCTTGGCCTTCGTCTCGGTGGTGGTGATGCGCTCGTGCGTGTACAGCGCGGCGGCGAGGTTCGCGAGCAGCAGGCGCTCGTGCGCGGGTCCGCCTCCGAGGCGGGGTCCCTTCGTGGGCTTCGGCATGGTGGTATCTCCAGTGTTGGGGGGTTGGTGCGGCCCGGGGCCTGCTTAGTTCTCGTCCTCGAAGCCCGTGTAGAAGTGGGCGCCGTCGAAGCCGGGGACCGAGTCCTTCAGCGACAGGCCCATCTCGGTGAGCTTGTCCTTGACCTCGTCGACCGACTTCTGGCCGAAGTTGCGGATGTTCATCAGCTGCGACTCCGACAGGGCCACGAGCTCGGACACCGTGTTGATGCCCTCGCGCTTGAGGCAGTTGTACGAACGCACCGACAGGTCGAGGTCCTCGATCGGGATCGAGAGCTCGCTCGAGAGGACGGCGTCGACCGGCGCGGGGCCGATCTCGATGCCCTCGGCGGCGGTGTTCAGCTCGCGGGCGAGGCCGAACAGCTCGACGAGCGTGCGACCGGCCGACGCGATCGCGTCGCGCGGCGTGATGGCGGGCTTGGACTCGACGTCGACCACGAGGCGGTCGAAGTCGGTGCGCTCGCCCGCACGCGTCGCCTCGACGCGGTACGTGACCTTCAGGACCGGCGAGTAGATCGAGTCGACCGGGATCTGGCCGGCCTCGGAGTACTCGTTGCGGTTCTGGCTGGCCGAGACGTAGCCGCGGCCGCGCTCGATCGTGAGCTCGAGCTCGAACTTCGCCGAGTCGTTGAGCGTCGCGATGACCAGGTCGGGGTTGTGCACCTCGACGCCCGCCGGAGCGGAGATGTCGGCGGCGGTGACCTCACCGGCGCCCTGCTTGCGCAGGTAGGCGGTGATGGGCTCGTCGTGCTCGCTGGAGACGACCAGGTTCTTGATGTTGAGGATGATCTCGGTGACATCCTCCTTCACGCCCGGCACGGTCGAGAACTCGTGGAGCACGCCGTCGATGCGGATGCTCGTCACGGCGGCGCCGGGGATCGAGGAGAGGAGGGTGCGACGGAGGGAGTTCCCCAGGGTGTAACCGAAGCCCGGCTCGAGGGGCTCGATCACGAAACGCGAACGGAACTCCGAGATGTTCTCTTCGGTGAGCGTCGGACGCTGTGCGATCAGCACGGTGTGATTCCTTTCGGCAGGGTGTCCGCTATATGACACCTGCGAGTTCGAGGATCTTGAGTTGTGAGAGAGAACGGATGCCCGGTGGTCGAGTAGCGCCCGGCGCAGCCGGGCGCGTACCGAGACCGTGCGATCTCGGTACGGCCTGCGGCCTACTCGATCACCGGGAACGGAGTGCTAGACGCGGCGGCGCTTCGGCGGGCGGCATCCGTTGTGCGCCTGGGGCGTCACGTCGTTGATGCTGCCGACCTCGAGGCCCGCGGCCTGGAGCGAGCGGATCGCGGTCTCGCGGCCCGAGCCCGGACCCTTGACGAAGACGTCGACCTTCTTCATGCCGTGCTCCTGCGCCTGGCGGGCGGCCGACTCGGCGGCCAGCTGCGCGGCGAACGGGGTCGACTTGCGCGAGCCCTTGAAGCCGACGCCGCCCGAGGAGGCCCAGCTGATCACGGCACCGTTCGTGTCGGTGATCGACACGATGGTGTTGTTGAACGTCGACTTGATGTGGGCCTGGCCCACGGCGACGTTCTTCTTGTCCTTGCGGCGCGGCTTGCGAGTAGCCGCCTTGGGTGCTGCCATGTTCGAAATCTCCTAGATCTTGGCGCGAGCGGTTACTTGCGGCCGGGCTTCTTCTTGCCGGCGACGGTGCGCTTCGGGCCCTTGCGGGTACGAGCGTTGGTCTTGGTGCGCTGACCGCGAACCGGGAGGCCGCGACGGTGGCGGATGCCCTCGTACGAGCCGATCTCGACCTTGCGGCGGATGTCGGCGGCCACCTCGCGGCGGAGGTCGCCCTCGACCTTGTAGGTGCCCTCGATGTGGTCGCGGAGGGCGACGAGCTGGTCGTCGGTGAGGTCCTTGACGCGGATGTTCCCGTCGATGCCGGTCTCCGCGAGCGTCTGCAGCGCGCGAGTGCGGCCGACGCCGTAGATGTAGGTCAGTGCGATCTCCACGCGCTTCTCGCGCGGGATGTCGACTCCTGCCAGACGTGCCATGGTGGCTTCTCCTGTTGGATGTGTCGGAGGTGTGGAGCACTTCCGGTGCCTCGGCCTCCGTCCGAGGGTGTCCCCTCCCGGTGATCGAGTAGCGACGGAGTCGCGTACCGAGATCTCGGGAGGTTCGTGGAAGTGCCGTATTCAGTTCGCGTCGGCGCGGGCGACTAGCCCTGGCGCTGCTTGTGGCGCGGGTTCTCGCAGATCACCATGACGCGCCCGTGGCGGCGGATGACCTTGCACTTGTCGCAGATGCGCTTGACGCTGGGGTTGACCTTCACAGTCGTTGTTTCCTTAGTTCGCTGTCCTCGTGCCCGCGGGGTGCCGCGGGCCGTTACTTTCCGAACAGCCCTTACTTGTAGCGGTAGACGATGCGGCCGCGGGTCAGGTCGTACGGGCTCAGCTCCACGATCACGCGATCCTCGGGGAGGATGCGGATGTAGTGCTGGCGCATCTTTCCGGAGATGTGGGCGAGCACCTTGTGCCCGTTGGTCAGCTCAACCCGGAACATCGCGTTCGGGAGTGCCTCGATGACCGAGCCTTCGATCTCGATGACGCCGTCTTTCTTGGCCATAGCCTCACTATCGCTTGGAGTTTGGGTATTCGGTCGTGCGATGATGATGCACGACCTCGACGAGGCCCATCGGGCATGCCGAAGCGGGCGTGCAAAACACCAAGGGTCAACTATAGGCGAATCCGGCTCGATTCGCCAGTCGGTCGCGTGTCAGCTTGCGGTGCGGCGCGTGACGGCCGCGACCAGGCGATCGTGCAGCGGATGCCGCGGCTCGATGCCGCACACCTCGCGCACGATGGTCTCCGCGTCATCCGTTCGCACGCGCTGCTGCAGTTCGACGCTCTCGGGATCGGCCGGCACGTCGAAGCCGAGCGCCGCCTCGACGGCGTCGAGGAGCCCGTCCACGGGCAGTCCGCGTTCCGCGAGCTCCGCGGCGGGCCCGATGAACCGCTCCCGCCGGCCGAGCTTGCGCAGCGGCTGCCGCCCGACGCGCTCGACCGTGTCGGGCAGCGCCGCGTTGCGGAAGCGGCCGAGGATGGTCGCCCGGTACTGCGCCTGCTCCTCCTCGGTGAAGCCGTGCTTGGCGACGATGAGCGCCGAGGTCTCCTCGAGCACGCGCTCCACGCGCGCGGCGACCGACGGGTCGGCCAGTGCCTCGGCGATGCGCTCGTGCCCGGCGAGGAACCCGAAGTACGCCGTGGACGCGTGCCCGGTGTTCACCGTGAACAGCTTGCGCTCGATGTAGGGACCGAGCCGATCGACGAAGTGCGCGCCCGGGATGGGCGGCGGCGCGTCGCCGAACGGCGGACGCTCGATCGCCCATTCCGAGAACGTTTCGACCGTCACGTCGAGGCCCGACTCCCCCGGCTGGCCAGGGACGATCCGGTCGACGGCGGTGTTCGCGAACACCGCGCGACGCTCGAGCCCGAGCCACTCGTCGGGTCCGGCGAGCTTCGCCGTCTCGTCGCGCAGCAGGCTCGTGGCGTCGATGGCGTTCTCGCACGCCATGACGGCCAGGGGCGCGGCATCCGGCGCCCGGTCGCGCAGCGCCTGCAGCACGTGCGGCGCGATGAACCGGAGGATGTTCGGGCCCACCGCGGTCGTCAGGACGTCCGCGTCGGCGAGCTCGGCGGCCAGCGCCGCGGCATCCGTCTGGGAGTTCACCGCCCGGTACCGGTCGACGCGCCGGTCGCGCGCCCCGTCGCCCACCTCGTGCACCGTGTAGTCGTCGGATGCCGCGAGCGCATCGATGAGCTCGGCGTTCACGTCGGCGAACACGACCTCGTACCCGGCGTCGTGCAGCAGCAGCCCGATGAAGCCGCGACCGATGTTGCCGGCGCCGAAGTGGACGGCCTTCACGAGTCGTTCACCTCGGAGAGGAGCGCGACGAGCTCATCCGACGAGCCGGCCGCGAGGAGCTTGTCGACCTCCTCCTCGTCGGAGAAGACGATCGCGATCTTCGACAGGATCTCGAGGTGCTCGTCGCCGCGCCCGGCGATGCCGACGACGAAGCGCGCCTGCTCGCCGCCCCACTCGATCGGCTCGTCGTAGCGGAGCAGCGACATCGCCGAACGCCGGATGAGGTCCTTGGCCTCGTTCGTGCCGTGCGGGATGGCGAGCCAGTTGCCCATGTAGGTCGACACGGAGCCCTCGCGCTCCAGCATCGAGTCGACGTACGCGGCGTCGACCGCGCCCGTATCGACGAGCACCGCGCCCGCCGCTCGGATCGCGTCCTCGCGGGTCGCGCCGCCCGGCACGATCCGCACGTTCTGGGCGGGCAGGATCTGGTCGCTCATGGGTGCTCCTTCTTCGTCGCGGTTCTCGTGGTTCGGTCTACGTCGGGCGGGCGATGCGGGTGGCGGATGACGCGACCGCCCGGGCCGGACCCCTGCAGGGCTCGACCCGGGCGGCGCGTCATCCGTTCGGAATCGTCAGCTCCGACCCTTCTGGGCCTCGATCATCTCCACGACCTCGTCGTACTTCGGTGAGTTCATGAAGTTGTCGACCGAGATGTGCACGGCGTCGGGCGTCTGGTGACGTGCGCGCTCCGTCAGCTGGTTCTGCGTGATCACGAGGTCGGCCGACGTGTCGAGGTTCGCGATCGCCTTGTTGACGACCGTGACATCCTCGATGCCCGCCTTCTTGATCTTGTTGCGCAGGACGCTCGCGCCCATCGCCGACGAGCCCATTCCGGCGTCGCAGGCGAAGACGACGTTCCTGATCTCGCGGATCGTGCCGGTCGCGGGACCGCCGCCGCCGCCCGCCTGGGTCGCTGCACCGCCGCGCAGGTTCGCGAGCGCGTCCGAGCTCTTGCCCTTGGCGGCCTCGGTCTGCGTGACGGCGGCGCCGAACGCGTCATCCGTGACGGCCATCGCCTGCAGGTCGCGGCGGCGCGTGGCCCGCAGGATGACCGCCGAGATGAGGAACGTGACCGTCGCCGAGAGGATGACCGACAGGATGACGCCGAGGTAGCTGTCGCTCGCCGTCTGCGCGATCACCGCGAAGATGCTGCCCGGCGCCGCCGGGGCGCGCAGGCCCGCGTCGAAGAGCATGTTGGTCGTGACGCCGGTCATGCCGCCCGCGATGAGCGCGAGGATCAGGATCGGCTTCATCAGCGCGAACGGGAAGTACACCTCGTGGATGCCGCCGAAGAACTGGATCACCGCGGCACCCGGTGCCGACGCCTTCGCGGCGCCGATGCCGAAGAACGTGAACGCCAGGAGCAGGCCGACGCCCGGTCCCGGGTTCGCCTCGAGCAGGAACAGGATCGACTTGCCCTCCTCCGCGGCCTGCGTGAGGCCGAGGGGGGTCAGCACGCCGTGGTTGATGGCGTTGTTCAGGAACAGCACCTTCGCCGGCTCGATGATGATGCTGGTCAGCGGCAGCAGGTTCGTCTCGACGAGCCAGTTCACCGCACCGGAGAGGGCGTTCATGATGCCGTTGACCAGCCAGGCCACCGGGTAGAACCCGACGATCGCCATGACGAAGCCCCAGATGCCGGCCGAGAACATGTTCACGAGCATCTCGAAGCCGGCCTTGACCTTGCCCTCCCAGAGCGAGTCGAGCCGCTTCATGGTCCAGGCCGCGAGCGGGCCGAGGATCATCGCGCCGATGAACATGTGGATCTGCCCGAGCTGGTTGTCCTCGGGCAGCGTCGCGTTCACCTGCGCGATGAGCAGGTCGGAGCCGGCGATCGCACCGAAGGTCGCGATGCTGCCCACCACGCCGCCGCGGATGCCGTACACCATCGAGCCGCCCGTATAGCCGATCAGGATCGGCAGCAGGTAGTGGATGAACGGCCCGACGATGGTGGCGAGGTCCGCATTGGGCGTCCAGCCGACCCCGATGAAGAACGCGGTGAAGATGCCCCACGCGATGAGCGCGGGGATGTTCGGCATGATCATGCCGGAGAGGAACGTTCCGAAGCGCTGGACGTGGACTCGGGCTCCCCCGGGTCGCTTCGCCTCAGCTGACGTCGTCGTCATTGCTGCCTCCAGTGCAGGTCACGGCACGGGTGTGCCGGTGGGAGTGGGTGCGGATGCGGCGGCGGCCTCCTGGGCCGCCTGCTTCGCCTCGGCCGCTCCCTCAGCGGCCAGGGCGGCCCGGGCGATGCGCTCGGCATCCTCCCGGGTGTGCCGCGCGAGGGAGGCGCGGACGTCTGCGAGTGCCGACGGGGACATCGACAGGCTGGTGGCGCCGAGGCCGACGAGGACCACGGCGAGGAGCGGGTCGGCGGCGGCCTCGCCGCAGATGCCGACGGGGCGACCGTCGACCCGGCCCGCCTCGCCGACCTGCGCGACCAGTCGCAGCACCGCCGGATGCCACGCATCCTGCAGGTTCGCGACCGTGCCGAGCAGCCGGTCGGCCGCCATCGTGTACTGGGTGAGGTCGTTCGTGCCGATCGACGCGAAGTCGGCGATCTTCAGGATGTGGTCGGCGATGAGCGCCGCGGACGGCGTCTCGACCATGACCCCGGCGACCTTGATGCCGAGCTCCCGGCAGAGGTTCGTGAAGTAACGCGTCTCCTCGACGGTCGCGATCATCGGCGCCATGACCCACAGGTCGGCCTCGGTCGCGGCATCCGCTGCGGCGAGCGCGGTGAGCTGCTCGCGGAGGATGACCTCGGAGTGCCGGAGGGCGCGGATGCCGCGGAGCCCGAGCGCCGGGTTCTCCTCGGGTGCGTCGTTGAGGAACGACAGGGGCTTGTCGGCGCCGGCGTCGAGGACGCGCACGACGACCTTCTTGCCGGGGAACGCGCTCAGCATGCGCGTGTACTGCGCCTGCTGCTCGGTGACCGACGGCGCGGTGTTCGCATCGAGGAAGAGGAACTCCGTGCGGAACAGGCCCACGCCCTCGGCACCGAGCCTGGCCGCCTCCTCGGCGCCGTCGGCCGAGCCGAGGTTCGCGAGCAGCGGCACGGGCGTGCCGTCGGCGAGCGCGCCGGGCGTGACGGGCGCGGCGGCGCGGGCCGCGCGCTCGGCGATGCGCTCGCGCGCCTCGGCGATCTGCTCCGGCGTCGGGTCCTGCACGACCAGGTCGTTCGCAGCGTCGACGATGACGGTGTCGCCGTCGGCGAGCGTCGCGGCATCCGCCGCCCCCACGACCGCGACGATCGACTTCTCGCGGGCGAGGATCGCGGTGTGCGAGGTCGGGCCGCCGTCGATGGTGACGAGCCCCAGCACCTGCCCGAGGTCGAGCAGCGCGGTGTCGGCGGGCGCGAGGTCGCGGGCGACGAGCACGAACGGGTGGCCGGGGTTCGGCACGCCGGGAGCGGGCACCTTGAGCAGGTGCGCGACCACGCGCTGGGAGACGTCGTCGAGGTCGGCCGCGCGCTCGCCCATGTAGCCGCCCATCGCGGCGAGCATGTCGCGGAACGACGCGAACGCCTCGAACACGGCGCGCTCGGCGGTCTTGCCGTCGGCGAGCCGCTTCACGATGTCGTCCACGAGCGTCGGGTCCTCGGCCATCATGGCCTGCGCCTCGAGCACGTCCTGCGCGGCACCGCCGGCCTGCGCGCCCATGCGCTGCAGTTCGCCGGCCACGACCGAGAGCGACGCGCGGGCGCGCTCCTCCTCGCGGGCCGGGTCGAGGTGACTCGGCCGGTCCACCGGCTCCGGCAGCCGCTCGGCCATGCGCACGACCGGTCCGACGGCCACGCCCTGGCCGATCCCCGTGCCTCTGAACTCCATCACTCGCCCCTCCGATTCGATTCGTCGGGCGACGGATGCCGCGAGCTACTCGTCGTGATCGGTGCTGAGCAGCTCGACGAGCTCGTCGAGCACGCGCTGCTCGTCGCCCCCGTCGACCGCCACGGTGACCTCGTCGCCGTGGTCGATGCCCTGCGCGATGACGGCGAGGATGCTCGCCGCGTTGACGGGAGTGCCACCGGCTTTCGCGATGGTGACCGTCGATCCCGACGACGCGGCGGCCTGGGTGAACAGCTTCGCCGGCCTGGCGTGCAGTCCGTGGCTCGATCCGACTCGAACAGTGCGTTCCACCATGTTGCAGGCCTCCGTCGCTGGCGTCCGTTCCCGACTTCACCATAGACCCGGGTGTCCGCGCAGGGAACGGGGTTGCGCGGCGTGGGGGCGTTCACGATCGGGCTCCCGTGATCGCGATCGCGAGGTCGAGCGCGGCGTCGCCGTCGAGCGCTCGGGTCTCGCCGGGCAGCACGGCGACGGGCACGGATGCCGCGGCGGCCTGCTGCTCGAGGGCACCCAGTCGCTCGGCGAGGTGCGTCCCCACGAGCAGGGCGTCGGCGTCGGCGAGCTCGGCGGCGAGGGTCTGCTCCCCCGCGGCGCGCACCTCGACGTCGATGCCGCGCGCCTCGGCGGCCCGGCGGATGCGCAGTGCGGCGAAGGTGCTCGACGCACCCGCTCCGCACACGACGACGATCCGCATCGCCTGCCTCCTCGCCCGGCTTCGCCCGGTCCTCTTCGATCGGTCACGGCGGATGCCGCGAACATCCCGAGTCTGCTCGCCCACCCCGGACCGCTGCCACCAGACCTGCTTCCGCACCCCCGGAAGTTCTGCGGCATCCGCTGCCCCGGGCGTGCCGGTGGTGGTTGACTGGCTGGACCGCCCCGCGAGCGCGCGGCACGGCGGAGTCCCGATCGGAAGCGAGTCGACGTGCCGGAGAAGTGGGAGCGCCTCGTCGAGGTGCTCGCCGACCACGACGACTGGGTCACCGCTGCGCGCCTCGCCGACCGGCTCGGCGTGACGACGCGGACGGTGCGCACGTACGCGGCGCAGGCGAACGCGGGCGGCGAGCCCGTCGTCGACTCGGGCCCGGACGGGTATCGACTCGACCGCACGGCCTGGGCACGGCGCGCGCAGCGAACCGGGGACGCCGCCGACGCGGGACCCGAGGGGCGTCGCGCCCGACTCATCCGCGACCTCGTCGACGCGCCGGACGGCCTCGACGTCTTCGACGCCGCCGAGCGGCTGCACGTGAGCGAGTCGACGCTCGAGTCCGACCTCGGACGGGTCCGGGCGCGGCTCCGCGGCACGGGACTCGCACTCGAGCGCGAGGGCAGCGTCGTCCGGCTGCGCGGGCCGGAGACGGCGATGCGGCGGCTCGTCGGCGCGCTGGTCCGCGAGGAGGGCCGGCGCGGCATCCGCGACCTCGCGACGCTCCGCGCCGGGTTCCCGCCGGTCGAGGGATTCCGTCGCGGGCTGCTCGACGGCCTGCGCGCCGCCGGATGGGCGCCCAACGAGTACGCGCTCGACGACGTGCTGCTGCACGTCGCGATCGCGGTCGACCGCGTGTCGCACGACCGAACCCTCGAACGCGACGAGGGCACGGCGGCCGGCTCCCCCGCCGACGCCCTCGTGACCCTCGTCGACGAACTGGTCCGCGACGAGTTCGACGTCCACCTGCCGCCCGCCGAACTGGCGCACCTCGCGCGGCTCATCGGCACGCGGGCGGCCACCCGACGCGACGGTCCCGCCCGCATCGACGTCATCCGGGGCATCGTGGGCCGGATCTCGCAGGAGTGGCTCGTCGACCTCGGCGACGACGAGTTCCTCGAGCGCCTCGCGCTGCACGTCGACAACCTCGCGGCGCGCGCCGCCGAGCAGAGCTACTCGCGCAATCCGCTCACCGCCTCGATCAAGGCCGCCTACCCGCTGATCTACGACCTCGCCGTCTACCTGGCCGCGGAGCTCGGGCGACTCGAGGGCATCACGGTGAACGACGACGAGATCGCCTACCTCGCGATGCACCTCGGCGCCGCGCTCGAGCGGACGCGGTCGCGCGGCGACGCCGTGCGCGTCGCGGTGGTCGCGCCGGAGTACCACGACGCCCGGGACCTCCTGCTCGAGCGACTGCGCGCCGGGCTGGACGACGACGTCGAGCTCCTCGTCGGCGGCGCCGTGCCGCTCGAGGGGCCGGCGGCATCCGGCGACGACGCCGACCTCGTCGTGTCGGTCCTCCCGCCGCGCGTGCCGCAGCCCGGCGTCGTCACCGTCGCACCCTTCCCGACCGCCGACGACGTCGAGCGCGTGCGGCAGGAGCTCGCGCGGATCCGCCGCGGGCGACGCCGTGCGCGCCTGGCGTCGACGCTCACGAGGACCATCGGCCCCGACCTGTTCGTGCGCGGGGTCGGCGGACGCGGGCGCGAGGAGGTCATCCGCCTGCTCGGCGACCGGCTGCTCGCGGCGGGCGTCATCGACGACGCCTACCTCGAGGGGGTGCTCGAGCGGGAGCGCATGTCGTCGACCGCGTTCACCGACCTGCTCGCCGTGCCGCACGCGATGACGATGACGGCGGAACGCAGCGCCATCGCCATCGCCATCGACGAGCGCCCGATCGCGTGGGGCGAGGCCGAGGTGCACGTGGTGGCACTCATCGCGTTCGCGGAGTCGGGCCGGGCCGAGTTCCAGGCCGTGTTCGACCAGTTCGTCGAGGCCTTCTCCGACCCCGAGAACGTGCGCCGGCTGGTGCGCGGCGCGGTCGACTACCCCGGATTGCTCGCCGAGCTGTCCGTGCTCATGGCCCCCTGAGGCCGCGCGCTCAGGGGATCGGCACGGGCGCCACGCCGAACGGCGCGAGCCCCGCAGCGCCGCCGTCGGGCGCCGTCAGCACCCAGATGCCGTCGCGGTGCACCGCCACGCTGTGCTCGAAGTGGGCGCCATCGGCCCCGTCCGACGTCGCCACGGTCCACCCGTCGTCGCGGACGAACGTGTCGGGCCCACCGGCGACGACCATCGGCTCGATGGCGACGACGAGGCCGGGCTGCACGCGCGGCCCCCGTCCGCGCACGGCGTGGTTGTAGACCGTGGGCTCCTCGTGCATCTCGCGCCCGATGCCGTGGCCGCCGTACCCCTCGATGATCGAGTAGGGGCCGGATGCCTCGACCGAGGCCTCGATCGCCTCGCCGACCTCGTTGAGGTGACGAGCCGTCGCGAGGCGCGCGATGCCCGCCCAGAGCGCCCGCTCGGTCGCGTCGGCGAGTGCCTGACGGGCCCGGACGACCTCGGGTCGCCCGGGATCGGGCAGGACCACTGTGAAGGCGGCGTCGCCGTTCCATCCGTCGATCTCGGCACCGCCGTCGACCGAGACGAGGTCGCCCGGGGCGAGCGCCCGGTCGCCGGGGATGCCGTGGACCACGTCGCTGCCGACCGACACGCACAGCGTGTGGCCGTAGCCGGGGACCAGCGCGAAGTTCGGGCGGCCGCCGCGCTCGCGGATGAGCGCCTCGGCGGCCGCGTCGAGCTCGAGCGGGGTCGCGCCGACGGCGAGCCGTTCGCGCACGAGCGCGAGGGCGGCCGCGGTCGCCTCGCCCGCCGGGATCATCGCGCGCAGCTCGGCGGGCGACTTCAGCGGGTGGCGGCGGAACACGCGCTCGGGCTAGGCCGCGCCGGTGGCGGCGGCGGCGCCGTCGCCGTTCGGCACCAGGCCGCGCTCGGCGAGCGCGTCGAAGATCCGGCCGGTGACGTCGTCGAGCGTGCCGACGCCGTCGATGCGGAGCACGAGGTCGCGCTCGCGGTACACGTCGAGGATCGGAGCGGTCTCGCGCTCGTAGATGGCGAGGCGGTTCGCGATGACCTCCTCCGTGTCATCCGTGCGGCCCTGGTCGAGGGCGCGCTGGCGCAGACGCGCGATGCTCTCGTCGCGGGGCACCACGAGCTCGATCACCGCGTCGAGCGCCTCGCCGCGGCCGGCGAGGAACTCGTCGAGGTGCGCGACCTGGCCGCGGTTGCGCGGGTAGCCGTCGAGCACGAAGCCGCCCGCGGCGTCCGGCTGGGCCAGGCGGTCGCGCACGAGTTCGCTCGTGAGCTCGTCGGGGACGAGGTCGCCCGCCTCGATGATCGCCTGGACCTGCTTGCCGAGCTCGGTGCCGCCCTTGACGTTCTCGCGGAAGATGTCGCCGGTCGCGACCTGCGGCACGTCGAAGGCCTCGGCCACGAGCACGCCCTGCGTGCCCTTGCCGGACCCCTGCGGGCCGACGATCAGGAAGCGGGCGGAGGGTGCGGGGTGCGTCATCGGAGGAGTCCTTCGTAGTGGCGCTGCTGGAGCTGTGCGTCGATCTGCTTCACGGTCTCGAGGCCGACACCCACGATGATGAGGATCGACGCGCCGCCGAAGGGGAAGTTCTGGTCGGCGCCGACGACCGCGAACGCGATCAGCGGGATGAGCGCCACGAGACCGAGGTAGAGCGAACCCGGCAGGGTCACTCGGGTGAGCACGTAGTCGAGGTACTCGGCCGTCGGGCGCCCGGCACGGATGCCGGGGATGAAGCCGCCGTACTTCTTCATGTTCTCGGCGACCTCGTCGGGGTTGAACGTGATCGCGACGTAGAAGTACGTGAAGCCGACGATGAGCAGGAAGTACACGAGCATGTACAGCGGGCTGGAGCCCTGCGTGAGGTTGTTCGTGACCCACACGACCCAGGGCTGCGGCTCCTCGCCGGCGGCGGGCTGGTTGAACTGCGCGATGAGCGCCGGCAGGTACAGCAGCGACGAGGCGAAGATGACGGGCACGACGCCGGCCATGTTCACCTTGATCGGGATGTAGGTGTTGTTGCCGCCGTAGGTGCGGCGACCGACCATGCGCTTGGCGTACTGCACCGGGATGCGGCGCTGCGACTGCTCGACGAAGACGACCGCGAGGACGATGACGAGGCCGATGGCCAGCACGACCGCGAACGTGTCGAAGCCGCGCGAGACGGCGATGCCCCACAGCGAGCCGGGGAACGTGGCGGCGATCGAGACGAAGATGAGCAGCGACATGCCGTTGCCGATGCCGCGCTCCGTGACGAGCTCGCCGAGCCACATGATGAGGCCGGTGCCGGCGGTCATGGTGATGACCATGAGGAGGATCGCGTACCAGGCGTCGTTGGTGATGAGCTGCGTGCACGCGGGGTCGGAGTTCGCCGGGAACAGCGCACCCGAGCGTGCGACCGTGATCAGCGTGGTCGACTGGAGGACGCCGAGCGCGATCGTGAGGTAGCGCGTGTACTGCGTGAGCTTGGCCTGGCCGGCCTGGCCCTCCTTGTAGAGGGTCTCGAAGTGCGGGATGACCACGCGGAGCAGCTGCGTGATGATCGACGCCGTGATGTACGGCATGATGCCGAGCGCGAAGATCGACAGCTGGAGGAGCGCGCCGCCGGAGAAGAGGTTGACGAGCTCGTAGAGGCCCGAGGCCCCCTGGTTCGCCGCCAGGCACTGCTGGACGTTCGCGAAGTCCACGAACGGCGCGGGGATGAACGAGCCGAGTCGGAACAGGGCGATGATGCCCAGCGTGAACCCGATCTTCCGGCGAAGGTCGGGGGTGCGGAAGATCCGCCCGATGGCGTTGAACACTCGTCCTCCTGTTGCTCCGTCGTGGAGTCAGTCGTTATGCGGCTCGAGCCTGTCGAGACCCCCGTGAATCATACGCGAGGTCCCGACAGGCCCGAACTCGTTGTGGTGCAGCGGCTTACTTGACCGAACCGCCGGCGGCGACGATCTTCTGCTCGGCGGAGCCGGAGACCTTGTCGACCGCGACGTTGAGCTTCACCTGGATGTCGCCGTTGCCGAGCACCTTGACGCGCTCGTTCTTGCGGACGGCACCCTTGGCCACCAGGTCGTCGACGGTGACGTCGCCGCCCTTGGGGTAGAGCTCGGCCAGCTTCTCCAGGTTGACCACCTGGTACTCGACCCGGAACGGGTTCTTGAAGCCGCGCAGCTTCGGCGCACGCATGTGGTACGGAAGCTGCCCGCCCTCGAAGCCGGGGCGGATGTTGTTGCGGGCCTTCGAGCCCTTCGTGCCGCGACCGGCGGTCTTGCCCTTCGAACCCTCACCGCGTCCGACGCGGGTCTTGTCCTTCTTGGCACCGGGTGCCGGGCGCAGGTGGTGCACCTTCAGCACGGGCTCGCGCACGGCGTCGTCGGCGGCCTTGGGGGCGGCCTTCTTCGCCGGGGCCTTCTTCGCCGGAGCCTTCTCGGCCGCGGTGTCGTCCGCCTTGGCGGACTTGGCCGGGGCCTTCTTCTCGGCGGCCTTGGCCGGAGCCTTCTTCTCAGCGGCGGCCTTGGCCGGCGCCTTCTTCGCGGGAGCCTTCTTCGGGGTCTCCTCGGTTGCCTTCTTGTCGTCGGCCATTAGTCGATCTCCTCAACCTTCACGAGGTGGGCGACCGTCTTCACGTAACCGCGGTTCTGCGGCGTGTCCTCGCGGACGACGGAGTCGCCGATGCGCTTCAGTCCGAGGCTGCGGAGCGTGTCGCGCTGGTACTGCTTCTCGCTCACCTTGGACTTGATCTGGGTCACCTTGAGCTGCTTGGCCATCAGGCACCTGCCTTCGCTGCTGCGGCGGCCTCGGCCGCCTGGGCCTCGGCACGCAGCAGACGGGCCGGGGCGACCTCGTCGTAGTCGAGACCACGACGGGCGGCGACGGCGCGGGGCTCTTCGAGCTGCTTCAGCGCCTCGACCGTGGCGTGCACGATGTTGATGGTGTTCGACGAACCGAGCGACTTGCTCAGCACGTCGTGGATGCCCGCGCACTCGAGCACGGCGCGGACCGGACCACCGGCGATGACACCGGTACCGGGGCCGGCCGGACGCAGGAGGACGACACCGGCGGCCGCCTCGCCCTGCACCGGGTGCGGGATGGACGAACCGACGCGGGGAACGCGGAAGAAGTTCTTCTTCGCCTCCTCGACGCCCTTCGAGATCGCGGTCGGCACCTCGCGGGCCTTGCCGTAGCCGACGCCCACGAGGCCGTTGCCGTCGCCCACGACGACGAGCGCCGTGAAGCTGAAGCGGCGGCCGCCCTTGACGACCTTCGACACGCGGTTGATGGTGACGACGCGCTCGAGGAACTGGCTCTTCTCGGCGTCGCGGTCGCGACGGTCACGGCCCTGGCCGCGGTCGCGGCCGCCACGACGGCCCTCGCGCTCGTTGCGCTGCGGCTCCGAGGAAGCTGCCGTCTCGACGGGTGCCTCTGCGGTCACCTCGGTCTCCTTCACAGTGTTCTCGCTCACAGGTTCAGCCCTGCCTCTCGCGCTCCGTCGGCGATCGCTGCGACACGACCGGCGTACTTGTTGCCGCCGCGGTCGAACACGACCGACTCGATGCCCGCCTGCTTGGCCCGCTCGGCGACGAGCTCGCCGACCTTCTTGGCCTTGGCGGTCTTGTCACCGTCGAACGCGCGGAGGTCGGCCTCCATGGTCGAGGCGGATGCCACGGTGTGGCCCTTGCTGTCGTCGACGACCTGCACGAAGACGTGGCGGGCCGAGCGCGTCACCACGAGACGCGGGCGCAGCTCGGTACCGACGATCTTCTTGCGAAGCCGGGTGTGGCGGCGCGAACGCGCAGCCGACTTGCTCTTGACGGCCATGATTACTTACCAGCCTTTCCGGCCTTGCGACGCACGACCTCGCCGGCGTAGCGGATGCCCTTGCCCTTGTAGGGCTCGGGCTTCTTGATCTTGCGGATGTTGGCGGCGGTCTCGCCGACGGCCTGCTTGTCGATGCCCGAGACGGTGATCTTGTTGTTGCCCTCGACCGTCAGGGTGATGCCGACCGGCGGCTCGACGGTGACCGGGTGCGAGAAGCCGAGCGCGAACTCGACCGAGGAGCCCTTCTGGGCGACGCGGTATCCGGTGCCGACGATCTCGAGGCCCTTGGAGTAGCCCTGGGTGACGCCGATGATGTTGTTCGCGATGAGGGTGCGCGTGAGGCCGTGCAGCGAACGCGAGTCGCGCTCGTCGTCGGGGCGGGTGACGAGGACCTGGTTCTCCTCGACCTTGACCTCGATGGGCTGCGCCACGGTGAGCGCGAGCTCGCCCTTGGGGCCCTTCACGGTGACGGCGCGGCCGTCGACCTTCACGTCGACACCGGCGGGGATGTCGATGGGGAGTCGTCCGATTCGTGACATGGAACTACCACACGTAGGCGAGGACTTCCCCACCCACGCCCTTCTTCTCGGCCTGGCGGTCGGTGAGCAGACCGCTGGAAGTGGACAGGATCGCGACGCCGAGGCCGCCGAGCACCTTGGGGATCTCGGTCGACTTGGCGTAGACGCGGAGGCCGGGCTTCGACACGCGCTTGATGCCCGCGATCGAACGCTCGCGGTTCGGGCCGAACTTGAGCTGCAGCGTGAGCGTCTTGCCCACGCGCGCGTCGGTGACCTCGAAGCCGGCGATGTAGCCCTCGCTCTTGAGGATCTCCGCGATGTGCGCCTTCAGCTTGGAGTGGGGCATCGACACGGAGTCGTGGTGCGCCGAGTTCGCGTTGCGCAGGCGCGTCAACATGTCAGCGACCGGGTCGGTCATCGTCATGACGGATGTTTCCTAACGTTCACCAGGTTTCAGGACCCGTTACACGGGGACTGACCTGTGGTGGTGGCGGGACGCGGTTGCGAACCGCCGGATGCCGGAGCCGGCCGGACCTCGGGTGAGGCCCGGCCAGCGGGCACAAACTCGTAGAGTCTACTACGCGTTGTCGGTCGACTTGAACGGGAAGCCGAGCGCCCTGAGCAGCGCACGACCCTCGTCGTCGGTCTTGGCAGTGGTCACCACGGTGATGTCCATGCCGCGGACGCGGTCGATCTTGTCCTGGTCGATCTCGTGGAACACGGACTGCTCCGTGAGACCGAAGGTGTAGTTGCCGTTGCCGTCGAACTGCGCGTCCGAGAGCCCGCGGAAGTCGCGGATACGGGGCAGCGCGAGCGAGAGCAGGCGGTCGAGGAACTCCCACATGCGGTCGCCGCGCAGCGTCACGTGGGCGCCGATGGGCTGACCCTCGCGGAGCTTGAACTGGGCGATCGACTTGCGGGCCTTGGTGACCTGCGGCTTCTGACCGGTGATGCGGGTCAGGTCGGCGATGGCGCCGTCGATGACCTTGCCGTCACGGGCCGCCTCGCCGACGCCCATGTTCACGACGATCTTCACGAGGCCGGGGACCTGGTGCGGGTTGGCGTAGCCGTTCGCCTCGGTCAGCGACTTCGTGATCTCGGTCTGGTACTTCTGCTTGAGGCGCGGCTGGATCTTGCCAGCCGGCGCGGCAGTTGCGGTGTCGGTCATTACAGGTCCTTACCTGACTTCTTCGCGTAGCGGACGCGGACGGTCTTCTCGACGCCGTCCTTCGTCACGGTCTCGTTGCGGAAGCCGACGCGGGTCGGCTTCTTCGTCTCGGGGTCGACGAGCGCGACGTTCGACACGTGGATCGGAGCCTCGTGGGTCTCGATGCCGCCGGTCTTCGTGCCGCGCTGCGTCTGGCCGACGCGCACGTGCTTGGTGACGTAGTTCACGCCCTCGACGACGACGCGGTTCTGGTCGACGAGCACCTCGATGACCTTGCCCTGCTTGCCGCGGTCTCCGCCGCGAGCCTGGCTGCGGCCCGAGATGACCTGGACGAGGTCGCCCTTCTTGATCTTCGCCATGGTTACAGCACCTCCGGCGCCAGCGAGATGATCTTCATGAACTTCTTGTCGCGGAGCTCCCGGCCGACCGGCCCGAAGATGCGGGTGCCACGGGGGTCACCGTCGTTCTTGAGGATCACCGCGGCGTTCTCGTCGAACTTGATGTAGGAGCCGTCGGGACGACGGGTCTCCTTCACGGTGCGGACGACGACGGCCTTGACCACGTCGCCCTTCTTCACGTTGCCGCCAGGGATCGCGTCCTTGACGGTGGCGACGATGACGTCGCCGAGGCCCGCGTAGCGGCGGCTGGAGCCACCGAGCACGCGGATGGTGAGCAGCTCCTTGGCACCCGTGTTGTCGGCGACCTTGAGCCGGGATTCCTGCTGAATCACTTCGTACTCCTTCTGAGAGGCAAGCCCTGGGGCTTACTTGGCCTTCTCGACGATCTCGACGAGGCGCCACCGCTTGGTGGCGCTGAGCGGGCGGGTCTCGGAGATCACGACGAGGTCGCCGATGCCGGCGGTGTTCTGCTCGTCGTGCGCCTTGACCTTCGAGGTACGGCGGATGACCTTGCCGTACAGCGGGTGCTTCACGCGGTCCTCGACCTCGACGACGATGGTCTTCTCCATCTTGTCGCTGACGACGTAGCCACGGCGGACCTTGCGGTAGCCGCGGGCGTCGGCGTCCTTGACGTCGTGCTCGGCCGACTCGTGGCCCTTCGTCTCCTTGGCGGTTGCCATGACTAGGCCTCCTTCGTCTCTGCGGCCTCAGCCGTGGCATCCGCCTCGGCCTTGGCCTTCTTGGTCTTCTTGGCCGGGGCGGCGGGCGCCTCGACCGGAGCCGGCGTCGCACGGATGCCGAGCTCGCGCTCACGGATGATCGTGTAGATGCGAGCGATGTCGCGCTTCACGGCACGCAGGCGGCCGTGGCTCTCGAGCTGTCCGGTGGCGGCCTGGAAGCGGAGGTTGAACAGCTCCTCCTTGGCCTTCTTGAGCTCGTCGACGAGACGCTCGTCCTCGAAGGTGTCGAGCTCGACGACAGCGAGCTCCTTGGATCCGACGGCCATTATGCGTCGCCCTCCTCGCGCTTGATGATGCGTGCCTTGAGGGGCAGCTTGTGGATGGCACGGGTCAGGGCCTCGCGAGCGAGTTCCTCGGAGACGCCCGAGACCTCGAAGAGGACGCGACCCGGCTTGACGTTGGCGACCCACCACTCGGGCGAACCCTTACCGGAACCCATGCGGGTCTCGGCCGGCTTCTTCGTGAGCGGACGGTCGGGGTAGATGTTGATCCACACCTTGCCGCCTCGCTTGATGTGACGCGTCATGGCGATACGAGCGGACTCGATCTGACGGTTCGTCACGTAGGCGGGGCTCAGGGCCTGGATGCCGAACTCGCCGAAGGTGACCTTCGTGCCGCCGGTGGCCTGGCCCGAACGGCCGGGGTGGTGCTGCTTGCGGTACTTGACTCGACGGGGAATCAACATGGTTATGCCTCAACTCCTGCGGCCGCCGGCTCCTGCGAACGGGGCGCACGACGGGGACGGTCACTGCGCTCGCGCGACGGCTTCTGGGAGGCCTGCTCGCGGGCGAGTTCCTTGTTGGTGATGTCGCCCTTGTAGATCCAGACCTTCACGCCGATGCGGCCGAAGGTGGTCTTGGCCTCGTAGAAGCCGTAGTCGATGTTCGCGCGGAGCGTGTGCAGCGGCACGCGACCCTCGCGGTAGAACTCCGACCGGCTCATCTCGGCACCGCCGAGGCGGCCCGACACCTGGATCCGGACGCCCTTGGCGCCGGCGCGCTGCGCGCCCTGCAGGCCCTTGCGCATCGCGCGGCGGAAGGCCACGCGGGCGGAGAGCTGCTCGGCGATGCCCTGCGCGACGAGCTGGGCGTCGGCCTCGGGGTTCTTCACCTCGAGGATGTTGAGCTGGATCTGCTTGCCGGTGAGCTTCTCGAGGTCGGCGCGGATGCGCTCGGCCTCGGCGCCGCGGCGGCCGATCACGATGCCGGGACGCGCCGTGTGGATGTCCACGCGGACGCGGTCGCGGGTGCGCTCGATCTCGATGCGCGAGACACCGGCGCGGTCGAGCGACGTCTGGAGCAGGCGACGGATCTTGACATCCTCGGCGAGGTAGTCGGCGTAGCGCTGACCGGGCTTCGTCGAGTCGGAGAACCACCGCGACACGTGGTCGGTGGTGATGCCGAGACGGAAGCCGTACGGGTTGACCTTCTGACCCATTACTTCGTACCCTCCTCGGGCGTGCCGAGCACGACGGTGATGTGGCTCGTGCGCTTGTTGATGCGGAAGGCACGACCCTGCGCGCGCGGCTGGAATCGCTTGAGGGTGGTGCCCTCGTCGACGAATGCGCGCTTGACGTAGAGGTCCTGCTCGTCCAGGTGGGTGTTCGTGGCATCGGCCTTGACGCGAGCGTTCGCGATGGCCGAGGCGACGAGCTTGTACACCGGCTCGCTCGCACCCTGGGGGGCGAACTTCAGGATGGCCAGGGCCTCCTGTGCCTGCTTGCCGCGGATCAGGTTGACGACGCGGCGGGCCTTCATGGGGGTCACGCGGATGTGACGCACGCGTGCGATCGACTCCACCATTTCTCTCCTCCTTCACGCCACCGCGTCAGCGGCGGCGGCCCTTCTTGTCGTCCTTCACGTGTCCACGGAAGGTGCGGGTGGGCGCGAACTCGCCGAGCTTGTGACCCACCATGGTCTCGGTGACGAACACCGGGATGTGCTTGCGGCCGTCGTGCACGGCGATCGTGTGGCCGAGCATGGCCGGGACGATCATCGAGCGACGCGACCACGTCTTGATGACGTTCTTCGAACCCGCTTCGTTCTGCGCGGCGACCTTGCGAAGCAGGTGCTCGTCGACGAAGGGGCCCTTCTTGAGGCTGCGAGGCATCTTCTCTTACTCCTACTAGCGCTTCTTGCCGACGGTGCGACGACGGACGATGAGCTTGTCGCTCTCCTTGTTGGGACGACGCGTGCGGCCCTCGGGCTGGCCCCACGGGCTCACCGGGTGACGACCACCGGAGGTCTTGCCCTCACCACCACCGTGCGGGTGGTCGATCGGGTTCATCGCGACACCGCGGACGGTCGGGCGGACGCCCTTCCAGCGCTTGCGGCCGGCCTTGCCCCAGTTGATGTTCGACTGCTCGGCGTTGCCGACCTCGCCGACGGTCGCGCGGCAGCGCGCGTCGACGTTGCGGATCTCGCCCGACGGCAGGCGGAGCTGCGCGTAGGGGCCGTCCTTCGCCACGAGGCGCACCGACGCACCGGCCGAACGCGCCAGCTTCGCGCCGCCGCCGGGGCGGAGCTCGATGGCGTGCACGACGGTACCCGTCGGGATGTTGCGCAGCGGCAGGTTGTTGCCGGGCTTGATGTCGGCGCCGGGGCCCGACTCGACCGGGTCGCCCTGCTGCAGCTTGTTCGGCGCGAGGATGTAGCGCTTGGTGCCGTCCACGAAGTGGAGCAGCGCGATGCGCGCGGTGCGGTTGGGGTCGTACTCGATGTGAGCGACCTTGGCCGGCACGCCGTCCTTGTCGTTGCGCTTGAAGTCGATGACGCGGTACTGGCGCTTGTGGCCACCGCCGATGTGGCGGGTGGTGATGCGGCCCTGGTTGTTGCGGCCACCGGTCTTCGACAGCGGGCGGAGCAGCGACTTCTCGGGCGTCGAGCGCGTGATCTCGGCGAAGTCGGCGACCGACGAACCGCGACGACCCGGGGTCGTGGGCTTGTACTTGCGAATAGCCATAGTGAGTTTCCTCTGCTCCTTAGCCGACAGCCGTGAAGATGTCGATCGAGCCGGACTTGAGGGTGACGATCGCGCGCTTGGTGTCCTTGCGCTTGCCGATGCCGAAGCGCGTGCGACGCGTCTTGCCCTGGCGGTTCAGGGTGTTGATCGAGGCGACCTGGACGTTGAAGATCTTCTCGATCGCGAGCTTGATCTCGGTCTTGTTCGCACGGGGGTCCACGATGAACGTGTACTTGCCCTCGTCGATCAGGTTGTAGCTCTTCTCAGAGACGACCGGCGCGATGATGATGTCGCGCGGGTCCTTGTTGTGCGCGGCGCTCATGCGGAGACCTCTTCCTTCTTCGCCGTCTTCGCGGCGATGAACGCCTCGAGCGCGGCCTGGCTGAAGACGATGTCGTCGGCGACGAGCACGTCGTAGGCGTTCAGCTGGTCGACCGGCAGGACGTGCACGGTCGGGATGTTGCGCACGACGCGCTCCGACAGCTCCTCGTCGCGGGTGAGGACGACGAGCTGGTGCTTCGACGGCGAGATGCCGGCGAGGAGCGCCACGGCGTCCTTCGTCTTGGGGGTGTCGCTCGCGAACGAGGTGACCGCGTGGACGCGGCCGCCGCGGGCCCGGTCGGAGAGGGCGCCGAGCAGGGCTGCGGCGATCATCTTCTTGGGGGTGCGCTGCGAGTAGTCGCGCGGCTGCGGGCCGTGGACGACGCCACCGCCGGTCATGTGCGGCGCGCGGATCGAGCCCTGACGGGCGCGGCCCGTGCCCTTCTGCTTGAAGGGCTTGCGGCCGGCGCCGGAGACCTCGCCGCGGCGCTTGGTCTTGTGCGTGCCCTGGCGCGCGGCGGCGAGCTGGGCGACGACGACCTGGTGGATGAGCGGCACGTTCGTCTGCGCGTCGAAGAGCTCGGCGGGCAGCTCGGCCGTACCGGCCTTCTTACCGGTGACGTCGAGGACGTCGATGGTGGGGGCGGCCATGGTCAGGCTCCCTTCACAGCGTTGCGGACGAACACGAGACGGCCGCGCGCACCGGGGACGGCGCCCTTGACGAGCAGCAGGCCCTTCTCGGCGTCGACCGCGTGCACGCGGAGGTTGAGGACGGTCACGCGCTCGCCGCCCATGCGGCCGGCCATGCGCATGCCCTTGAAGACGCGGCTCGGGGTCGACGAGGCGCCGATCGAACCGGGCTTGCGGTGGTTGCGGTGAGCACCGTGCGACGCGGAGACGCCCGCGAAGTTGTGGCGCTTCATGACACCGGCGAAGCCCTTGCCCTTGGAGGTGCCGACGACGTCGACCAGCTGGCCGGCCTCGAAGGTGCCGTCGACCGTGAGCTCCTGGCCGAGCGAGTACTCGGCGGCGTCAGCGGTGCGGATCTCGGTGACGTGGCGGCGCGGGGTCACGCCGGCGGCGTCGAAGTGGCCGGTGAGCGGCTTGGTGACCTTGCGCGGGTCGATGGCGCCCGCGGCGATCTGGATGGCGGTGTAGCCGTCCTTCTCGGGGGTGCGGAGCTGCGTGACCACGTTGGGGGCGATCTCGATGACGGTGACCGGGATGAGCTTGTTGTTCTCGTCCCACACCTGGGTCATGCCGAGCTTCGTGCCGAGCAGACCCTTCACGTTCTTGGTAGTGGTGGACATGTCGTACCTCAGAGCTTGATCTCGATGTTGACGTCGGCCGGAAGGTCGAGACGCATGAGCGAGTCGACGGCCTTGGGCGTCGGGTCCACGATGTCGATCAGGCGCTTGTGGGTGCGCATCTCGAAGTGCTCGCGGCTGTCCTTGTACTTGTGGGGCGAACGGATGACGCACACCACGTTCTTCTCGGTCGGAAGCGGCACGGGGCCGACGACCGTGGCGCCCGCGCGGGTCACCGTGTCGACGATCTTGCGCGCCGAGGTGTCGATGACCTCGTGGTCATACGACTTCAGTCGAATGCGGATCTTCTGTCCCGCCATTGCTGACTCTCTCTCTGTCAAGGCGTCTTACCCCTTCCGAGGGCATCGGACGCCGCGTAGCTACTCCGTGTGAAGCACCACTGTTCTTCTGTCAAAGGCCGGTGATCGAGCCTGTCGAAGCCACCCCGCTGACGCGGTGGCCTCGGCACGCTCGACCTTCGAACCCCACCGACCCCCGCGCTCGGGCGTGTCGCACTCGCGCGTTCGGGCATGGCGGACCCATGCTCGAAGTGGTTGTCGGTTGTGTGTCCTGCTGCCCGCGGCCTAGCCTGACCCGTACTCGCCCATCTGGGCCTTCCGGTGGCTATGCACTGCCTGGCAGTGATTCGAACGGCACGCAGCAAGGCACGCCGTTCGAAATGTTGAACTAGAAGAGTTTGCCACAGCGGCCGCGTGCGTGCAACCCGGGCGTGTCGCGCCCCGCCGGCTCACTGCGACCTCCCAGCCGAGCGGATGCCGCGCACCCCGCGCCGTGGTGGAATCGGATGGGGAACCGCCCGACAGGAGGACGCGATGAGCGAGCAGACGACCGAGCACGTGCACCAGGTGAGCGAGCGGATCGGACCGGGCAGCGTCTCGGTCGCCCGCGTCGCCCCGCGACGATACGTGGGCCTCAACGAGAAGGGCGCGACCGTGCAGATCGGCGGTGCCGAGCTCGAGGGCGAGCACTTCACCCCGGGCGAGCTGCTGAAGCTCGCGCTGGCCGGCTGCGTGGGCCTCAGCGTCGACCGGGTGGCCTCCCGGCGCCTCGGCGACGACTTCGAGATGACGGTGTGGGCCCACGGCAGTTCCGACGCGGAGTCCAACCGCTACCAGCGCATCGCGGAGGAGGTCCTCGTGGACCTGTCCATGCTCGAGCCGGACGACCGCGCCAAGCTCGTGGGCATCATGGCCCGGGCGATCGAGAAGGGCTGCACGGTGGGCCGGAGCGTCGAGGGCGCCATCGACGTCGACACCGAGATCGACGGGACCCACCTCCCGGCGCACTGACCGCCGGACACGACGAAGGGGGCCGGGCCGAAGCCCGACCCCCTTCTAGGGTCGCTGTCGCGGAGACCTTACTTGATGATCTTCGTGACGGTACCGGCGCCGACGGTCCGGCCACCCTCGCGGATGGCGAAGCCGAGGCCCTCCTCCATGGCGATCGGCTGGATGAGCTCGACCGTCATGTCGGTGGTGTCGCCGGGCATGACCATCTCGGTGCCCTCGGGCAGCGTGATGACGCCGGTGACGTCGGTGGTGCGGAAGTAGAACTGCGGACGGTAGTTCGCGTAGAACGGGTTGTGACGGCCGCCCTCGTCCTTCGAGAGGATGTACGCGGTGCCCTCGAAGTTGGTGTGCGGGGTCACCGAGCCGGGGGCCACGACGACCTGGCCGCGCTCCACGTCCTCACGCTTGGTACCACGGAGCAGGAGACCGCAGTTCTCGCCGGCCCAGGCCTCGTCGAGCTGCTTGTGGAACATCTCGATACCCGTGACCGTGGTCTTCTGCGTCGGGCGGATGCCGACGATCTCGACCTCGGAGTTGATCTTCAGCGTGCCGCGCTCGGCGCGACCCGTGACGACCGTGCCACGACCGGTGATGGTGAAGACGTCCTCGATGGGCATGAGGAACGGCTTGTCCTTGTCGCGCACCGGGTCCGGGATGGACTCGTCGACGGCCTCCATGAGGTCGAGGACCGACTGCACCCACTTCTCGTCGCCTTCGAGCGCCTTGAGGCCCGAGACGCGGACGACCGGAGCGTCGTCGCCGGGGAAGCCCTGGCTCGAGAGGAGCTCGCGGACCTCGAGCTCGACGAGCTCCAGGATCTCCTCGTCGTCGACCATGTCGGCCTTGTTCAGCGCGACGAGCAGGTACGGCACGCCGACCTGCTTGGCGAGCAGCACGTGCTCACGCGTCTGGGCCATGGGGCCGTCGGTCGCGGCGACCACCAGGATCGCGCCGTCCATCTGGGCGGCACCGGTGATCATGTTCTTGATGTAGTCGGCGTGACCCGGGGCGTCGACGTGCGCGTAGTGGCGCTTCGGCGTCTCGTACTCGACGTGCGAGATGTTGATCGTGATGCCGCGCTGGCGCTCCTCGGGAGCCGAGTCGATCGACGCGAAGTCGCGCTGCACGTTGGTGGCCGACGGGTACTTGTCGGCGAGCACCTTCGAGATCGCCGCGGTGAGCGTCGTCTTGCCGTGGTCGACGTGACCGATCGTACCGATGTTGACGTGCGGCTTGGTCCGCTCGAACTTGGCCTTAGCCACTGTGGGTCCTCCTCAGGATCCGTGTAGCAGCACCGGGCGCCGGATTGCGACCGGAGTGCTACGGGGGGTTGTGTTGTTATGTTACGCGAACCTGTCGGCTCGTGCGTTCGGGCGCTACTCGCCCTTGTTCTTCTGGACGATCTCGTCGGCGACAGCCTTCGGGACCTCCGCGTAGCTCTCGAACTCCATCGAGTACACGGCGCGTCCCGAGGTCTTCGACCGCAGGTCGCCGATGTAGCCGAACATCTCCGAAAGCGGGACGTGCGCACGCACGACCTTCACGCCGGCGGCGTCCTCCATGGACTGGATCTGGCCGCGACGCGAGTTCAGGTCGCCGATGACGTCGCCCATGTACTCCTCCGGAGTACGGACCTCGACGGCCATCAGCGGCTCGAGCAGGACGGGGTTCGCCTTCCGAGCGGCCTCCTTGAAGCCCATCGAACCGGCGATCTTGAACGCCATCTCCGAGGAGTCGACGTCGTGTGCCGCACCGTCGACGAGCGTCGCCTTGACGCCCACCATCGGGTAGCCGGCGAGGATGCCGTACTGCATGGCGTCCTGGAAGCCGGCGTCGACCGACGGGATGTACTCGCGCGGGACGCGACCACCGGTGACGGCGTTCTCGAACTCGTAGGTCTTGTCGCCCTCGACCTCGAGCGGCTCCAGCTTGAACTGGATCTTCGCGAACTGGCCCGAGCCACCCGTCTGCTTCTTGTGGGTGTAGTCGTGACGCTCGACGGCGCGCTTGATGGTCTCGCGGTACGCGACCTGCGGCTTGCCGACGTTCGCCTCGACCTTGAACTCGCGCTTCATGCGGTCGACGAGGATGTCGAGGTGCAGCTCGCCCATGCCCTTGATGACGGTCTGGCCCGTCTCGGGGTTGAGCTCGGTGCGGAAGGTCGGGTCCTCCTCGGCGAGCTTCTGGATGGCCGTGCCGAGCTTCTCCTGGTCGGCCTTGGTCTTCGGCTCGATGGCGACCTCGATGACGGGCTCCGGGAAGGTCATCGACTCGAGGACGACCTGGTTGTCCGGGTCGCACAGGGTGTCGCCGGTCGTGGTGTCCTTGAGGCCGATCACCGCGTAGATGTTGCCCGCGGTGAGCGAGTCGACCGGGTTCTCCTTGTTGGCGTGCATCTGGAAGATCTTGCCGATGCGCTCCTTCTTGCCCTTGGTCGAGTTGATGACCTGGGCACCGGAGTCGAGGCGACCCGAGTACACGCGCACGTAGGTGAGGCGACCGAAGAAGGGGTGCACCGCGACCTTGAACGCGAGGGCCGAGAACGGCTCCGTCGCGTCGGCGTGGCGCTCGATGACCCTCTCCTCGTCGCGCACGTCGTGGCCCTGGACGGGCGGCACGTCGAGCGGCGACGGGAGGTAGTCGATGACTGCGTCGAGCATGGGCTGCACGCCGCGGTTCTTGAACGCCGAGCCGCAGAGGACCGGGTAGACCTCGGAGTTGATCGTGAGCTTGCGGATCGCGCCCTTGATCTCGTCCTCGGTGAGCTCCTCGCCGCCGAAGTACTTCTCGAGCAGCGCGTCGTCGGTCTCCGCGACGGTCTCGAGGAGCTGCTGGCGGTACTGCTCCGCCTTCTCCTTGAGCTCGGCCGGGATCTCCTGGATCTCGTACTTCGCGCCCATGGTCACGTCGCCCTTGGCGTCGCCGGGCCACACCAGGGCCCGCATGTAGACCAGGTCGATGACGCCGACGAAGTCGTTCTCGGCGCCGATCGGCAGCTGGAGCACGAGCGGCTTCGCGCCGAGGCGCGAGATGATCGTGTCGACGGTGAAGTAGAAGTCCGCGCCGAGCTTGTCCATCTTGTTGACGAAGCAGATGCGGGGCACGTTGTACTTGTCGGCCTGGCGCCAGACGGTCTCGGACTGGGGCTCCACGCCCTCCTTGCCGTCGAAGACGGCGACCGCGCCGTCGAGCACGCGCAGCGAGCGCTCCACCTCGACGGTGAAGTCGACGTGGCCGGGCGTGTCGATGATGTTGATCTGGTTCTTGTTCCAGAAGCACGTGACCGCGGCCGACGTGATGGTGATGCCGCGCTCCTTCTCCTGCTCCATCCAGTCGGTCGTCGACGCGCCGTCGTGCGTCTCGCCGATCTTGTGGTTGACGCCCGTGTAGAACAGGATGCGCTCGGTGGTGGTGGTCTTGCCGGCATCGATGTGAGCCATGATGCCGATGTTGCGGACCTTGTTCAGGTCGGTGAGCACGTCAAGTGCCACGGGGTTCCTCCGGATGAAGTTGGAAGGGGCTTGGGGTGTCGGTGGTCGAGTAGGCCGCTCCGCGGCCGTACCGAGACCTCGCGAGGTCTCGACACGCGGCTTCGCCGCTACCCGACCACCGGAGTGACTACCAGCGGTAGTGGGCGAAGGCGCGGTTCGACTCGGCCATCTTGTGGGTGTCTTCGCGGCGCTTGACCGCGGCACCCAGGCCGTTCGAGGCGTCGAGGATCTCGTTGGTGAGACGCTCGGTCATGGTCTTCTCGCGGCGGGCCTTGGCGTAGCTGGTGAGCCAGCGGAGCGCCAGGGTGTTCGCGCGGTGGGGCTTGACCTCGACGGGGACCTGGTAGGTCGAGCCGCCGACGCGGCGCGACCGGACCTCGAGGGTCGGGCGCACGTTGTCGAGGGCCTTCTTCAGGACCGCGACGGCGTCCTGGCCGGACTTGTTCCCGACGTTCTCGAGCGCCTCGTAGACGATGCGCTGGGCGAGGTCCTTCTTGCCGTCGACGAGGATCTTGTTGACGAGCTGGCTGACGACCGGCGAGCCGTAGACCGGGTCGGCGACGACGGGGCGCTTCGGAGCGGGTCCCTTGCGAGGCATTACTTCTTCTCCATCTTCGCGCCGTAGCGGCTGCGGGCCTGCTTGCGGTTCTTCACGGCCTGCGTGTCGAGCGCGCCGCGGATGATCTTGTAGCGCACACCGGGGAGGTCCTTCACACGACCGCCGCGCACGAGCACCATCGAGTGCTCCTGCAGGTTGTGGCCCTCACCGGGGATGTAGGCGGTGACCTCGGTGCCGTTCGAGAGCTTGACACGGGCGACCTTGCGGAGCGCCGAGTTCGGCTTCTTGGGGGTGGTGGTGTACACACGGGTGCACACGCCGCGCTGCTGGGGGTTGGCCTTCAGGGCGGGCGCCTTGGTCTTCGTGACCTTGGGCGAGCGACCCTTGCGGACCAACTGCTGAATGGTTGGCACTGCTTCTCCTTGATGGTGCTGCACGGTGACAGCGTTGATGGGTTTCACATCACGACCCACCGGCACCGCCGAGCGGCGCTGCCGTACGTGGTGGGTATGCCGTGGGGGCGTTCCGGCCTCGGCGGCCGGAGCCCTGGTGTGCGCCATGATGAGAACCCGCATCGTGTCCGATCTCCGACTGGCGGATCGCGGGCATGAACGAGCGCGCGGCAGAGCGCACACCCGATCAATGGTAATCGGGCGTCACGGTGCGGTCAAATGGCGACGGATGCCGCGGGCACGCCCTGAGCGAACGGACGCCGCCCGGCTCAGCCCGGCCAGCCGGGGGCGTCGAGCTCGCGGTCGAGGTCCGCGAGCAGCTCGGCGACCTGCGGCTCCACGAGCCGCTCGACGGCGTTGGCGATCCGCTGCCGGTGCTGGGCGAGTTCGATGCAGATGCGGCGTCCGAGCTGCTTGGCGAACTCGTCGGCGAGGCGGACCTCCTCGCGCAGGGCCTCCTTCTCCTCGGGGGTGAAGGGACGCGGGGCCGGTTCGAAGGCCTCGGCCGCGGCATCCGCTTCGAGCCCCTGGAGGGTGAACAGGAACGGCGAGCCGGGCGTCGGTTCGGGATCGAGGTCGAGGCCGAGGAACTCCGGGTCGAGCCCCTCGCCCGCGCGGTAGGGCCGACGCGCCTTGCGCTCCTCGGCGAGGCGGATCTCGCGATGGAGCATCGGCAGGTTGCGGGCCGTGTAGTCGTCGACCGCGCCGTCGATGATGCCCTTCATGCGCATGCTGAACGCGTGCTGCACCGGGTGGGGCACGTCGGTGTCGAGGCCGGCGGCGGCGAGGATCGGCGATCCGAAGCAGCGCGTGCAGAGCCGCACGCGACCGCGGTGCGTGCCCGGCCTCCATCGCGGCAGCCACGCCAGCCAGCGGTCGACCTCGTGGCTCACGCGAGCCTCGACCGAACCCTCCACGCGGTTCACCCTACTGCGGCGGCCCGGCCGCGGCGCCGAACCCGCGAACGGATGTCACGCGGGACGCGCGCCTCACTCCTCGCCGTCGCGCTCCCACGGCCACTTCGGTCGCTCGACCCCGCCCTGCTGGGCACGCACGGTGACCGCGGCGAGGAGCGCGACCAGGGCCCCCGTGACGGGGATGATCGCCCCGAAGCCCACGGTCATGAACGACAGCGCGAACAGCAGCGAGGCGAGGATCGTGCCCGTGGCGGCCGCGTACGACACTGTCGCCCCGACGACGCCGGCCGCCCAGGTCGCCAGCAGCGCGAGGCCCGCGAGCGACCACGGGCGGAGGCCGCGGCCGAGCCCCCGACCCAGCAGCACGAGCAGGGCGATGACGGATGCCGCGACGGTGAGGGGTGCGACGAGCCGCCCCGCCTCGGGGTCGGGCACGGGCTCGACGTCGGCGAGCAGGCTCACGAACCCGAACGCGGCGACGATGAGCGCGACGTGCAGGGCGGCCGCGAATCCCGCGACGGCCCAGGATGAGGTCGAGTTCGTCGCCATGTCCCGAGCCTACGCCCGGGTGCCCGGAGCGCCTCGGCCCGGCGCGACCCGCGCGGCGCGTCGGGCGAGGGAGGCGAGCGCGGCGATCGAGATCGCCGACATCCCCTGGAGCGCCACGATCGCCCCGACCGCCCTCCCGGTCTCGGGGTCGGTCAGCGCGACGGCGCCGGAGGCGATCGCGCCCAGCCCGGAGGCGACCGCGAGGGCGGTGAGGCCCCGCGACCGGAGCCGGTCGGCCCGCGGCGCGCGCGCTCGTCCGCGGCCGCCGGTCCCGGCGAGGATCGCCGCGGCGGCGACCGCCGAGAGCGTGGCCGCCCAGGCGGCCGGCACGGTGCCGACGAGCCCGAGGACGACGAGCGCCGCGAGGAGCAGCGGCGCCGCGGCGAGGATCGCGCCCACGACGGCGCCGGGATCGGCGGCATCCGTGCGCGTCGGTGCCGTGGTGCTCGTCGCGCGGTCGGCGGGCACCGGCCGGCCTGCGGGAACGATCGACCCGGCGACGACGGCGGCCGCGGCCGATGCGCCGAGCGGGGCGACGGCAGCGGCCGCGACCACCGCGGGCGCCAGCACGCCGCGTCGCTCGAGGATCGCGAGCGCCGCGTCCCGCTCGGCACGCAGCCCCGCGGCCTCCTCGGCGGGCAGCCGCTCGGCAGCGCTCGCGGCGCGGGCGAGCTCGTCCGCCGCGGAGCGACGCGGCCGTCCGCCGGCCGCGGCCCGACGGGCGGCCTCGACCGCGGCATCCGCTCGCTCGGCCACCCGCGACCGGACCTGCGGGTGATCGCGCAGCACGAGCGCGTCGAGTTCGCCGAGCACCCGGGCCGCGTCGCGTCCGCCGGGCGTCGCCGTCGCCCAGTCCGCCGGCTCAATCACCTGCGGCTCCGCGCGACGGCGCCCACGCGAAGGTGCTCGCGATCGCGTCGGCGAGGGCGACGAGCGCGTCGAGGTCGATGCCCTCGACCGGATCGCCCGGATCGCGGACGATCGCCGTGGACAGCAGGACGCCGACGCGCCGGCCCGTGCCGGGAACGGGGACCAGGTGGTTGACCTGCTCGGTGCCGACGCGCTCGAGCCCGGGCAGGGTCGCGAACGTGCGACGCCAGCGGACGATCGTGCGGTCGTCGCCGAGGAACTCCGCGCCGTGGCGTCGGAACAGCTCGGCGACCTGGCCGTCCAGCGGCCGCCCGTCCGGGCCCGTGATGCGGCAGGCGCTCATCGACATCGGCACCGCCGTCGACTCGCCGACCTGGGTGGGCAGGTACATCGCGATGCCGTCCTTCGCGCGCAGCTCGCGGAAGGCCGCCTTGGTCCCGGCCGTCAGCTGGAACTCCAGGTCCGGACGCCCGAGCGGACGGATGCGCTCGCGCATGCGCGCCAGCAGCTCGCGCTCCTCGTCGTCCGTCGGGAGGTGGCGCGTCCAGCCCGGCGGGAGGAGCAGTCGGAAGGGCGGCAGTTCGGGGTGGCGCTCGACGGCCTCGGCGACGCCCGCGGGCAGCGTCACGAGAGCACCACCGAGTCGACGAGCCGCCACAGCTGCTCGGAGAGGGCGCCGACCACCGACGGATCGGCGCTCCGCGCGCGCACGGCCACGGCGCAGGCATCGGGGGTGAAGACGTAGCCGAGTTCGGCGATGCGGGGCGCTGCGGCATCCGTCGTCGGCTCGCCCGCCTCGAACACGCGCGCGTACCCGACCCCCGGTCCGAGCCCCCGCGCACGCACGTCGACGGGTCGCACCGGCAGGTCGCCCCGGAGGCCGGCGAGCTCGGCGCGCGGATCGGCCGGCCGGCCCTCCCGATCCTCGACCGCGATCTCGACGACGCCCGACGCGGGCAGGCCGAACGGGCAGTACCAGAGGGCGATCCCCCCGTGACCGGCGAGGTCGGCGTGCTGGGCCAGGAGCAGCTCGCGCAGGTCGGCGCGGCGCGACGGGTCGCGCCACGGTTCCATGACCTCGTGCTCGGCGAGCAGGCCATCGACCCAGGCGGTCGCGTCGTCCGCGCCGTCGGAGGGGAACGCCGTCGGCACGGGCAGGAACCACTTCGCCTCGTAGTCCAGCCGGATCGCCCTGCGGTCAGCCCCGCCCGTCATCGCGCCGCCAGCTCGCTGCTCCAGCGATCCACCGGGTCGGTCAGCGCGTCGAACGCCTGCCCGCCCAGCTCGTAGGCGCCGTAGAGCGGCTTGCCGATCGAATCGACCACGTTGAGGGCGGCATCGACGCCGGAGCCGCCGTGCTGCACGCCGTCGAGGACGGTGCCGCGCAGCGCGCCGTCGACGCGGTTGGTCACGGCGGCGCCGGAGCGCGCGTAGGCCTCGGACAGGCCCTCGGCGATCGAGCCGCTCGTGCCGCCCGTGATCCGCGCCGCCCAGCCCGAGGGTCCCGTGTAGCGCAGCGCGGACATGTCGTCGGCGAAGGCACCCATGCGCTGCAGGATGCCGCGGCTCTGCGTGAGGTTGCCGGCGGAGTTGACGACCGGACCGCGCATCACGTCGACGAACCCCTGCCACGCCCGGACCTCCCGGAGCGCCGTCAACCCGACCATGTCGGAGCCGAAGCCCGACAGGAACCGCCCGGCGCCCGACCAGCCGTCGGCCAGCTGGCCGAGCTTGGCGAGCCGGCCGAACGGGATGATGCCGACCACCGCCATGGCGATGTCGAACGCCCCGCCCCGGCCACGGGCGACCTTCCAGATCGTCGTGGCGAGCGCGGCGATGCCGACGATCGCACCGAGCAGGAGGAAGAGCGGCGCGCCCACGACGATGGCGAGGACGGCGAGCACCACCCCGGCGACCGCGAGCACCGTCGAGATCGCCTCGATGACCGGCAGGGCGTCGTCCCAGAACGAATCGCTGACACCGCGCTCGTTCGCGTCCTCCAGGCCGCTGAGGGCGGTCTCGTAGGCCGCGTCCCACGTGTCGTAGGGCGCGTCGTAGCGTGTCGCCTCGACGAGCCACGCGTCGTACGCGCGCTCGCGATCGGAGCGCAGGCCCGCGACCGCCTCCTCCCCCGCGCTGAGCTGCTCGGGAGTGGCATCCGGCGCCGGCGGCCGGGCGGCGGCATCCGCGTGGGCATCGCGGGCGGCCGTGTACCGGGCCCAGAGCTCATCGCAGGCCTCGACCACGTCGTCGATCGTCGGCTGCACCTCGCCGAGCGTGCGCCCGTAGTGGCGGAGCACCCGACCGCTCGGCTCGTACCGCTCGCCGGCGCGGCCCAGGTCGACGTGCAGGTCGCCGACGTCGTCCTTGAGGTCCTCGATCGAGTAGCCCTTGCCCCGGGCCCCGTCGACGATGGAGCGCAGCAGCGCCGCCGACTCGCGCATCTCGGCGCCGAGCGTCTCCATCTCGGCGCCGCGCGCCTCGATCCCGGCGGCATCGCCCTGGATCCGCCGGATCTCCCGGCCCGCAGGCGACCGGTCCATCAGCGACCCCCCGACCCGGACGCCGACGCCTCGGCGTCGACGTCGAGCGACGCGCCCGCCTCGCGGTCCCAGTCGCGCCACGCGCGCCCGATCGCGTCGACGCGCTCCTGGAAGGCCAGGACGTCCTGCTTGAGCGTCTCGCGCTTGTCGTCCCACTCCGATTCGAATCGGTCGGCCGCGGTGCGCAGCCCCGACCGCCCGCACGGGGTGCCGATCGCGGACTCGAGCGCGCCCGAGCGCGCGCCGGCGCGGTCGAACTCGACCGCGATGCGCTTGAGCGACCCGTTGAGCTCGTTGAGCAGCTCGTAGGGGATCTCGACGCCGTCGGACACGTGACGTTCCTCTCAGTTCGGGTTGGGACGAACGGCAGCGGCCGCGACGACGGTCTCCCGTCGTCGCGGCCGCGCGGGATCAGCGACCCGCGAGCTGCTGGTCGAGGTCCTGGATCGCCTGCATCATGCCGCGCAGGGCCTCGCCCATCTCGCCGATGCCGTCGACGGCGTTCTTCAGGCCCGTGGTGAGCTCCTCGTAGCCCTGGCCGAACTTGCCGGACGCGTGCTGGGTCTTGAAGTCGTTGCCGAGCAGGGTGTCGACCGAGCTCTTCAGCTGGTCGAGCTGCCCCTGGATGTCATCGCGAGCGTCGGCGAGCTTGTTCGCCATCGCCTCCATCTCGCCGTACGAAGCGCCGAAATCTGCGGCCATCGTGAAACCTCTTCCATCGTTCGGGATGCGTGCCCGCGACTGCGGACGGTGATCACCACCATACGGATGCCGCCCCGCAGGGGCCATGGGGAGCACTCCCCACCCGACGGCCCGGGCTCAGCCGGACAGCGGCAGCTGCACGAGCGTCGCCCGGCCGTTCTGGACGAAGAACCCGCGACCCTCCGGGAAGTCGCTGCGCTTGACCTTGGGGAACGGGGTCTTGAACACCGCATCCCCGTCGTAGGCGTCCGGACGGAGCGCCACGCCGCGGCGTCCCGCCTTGAAGTCGCCGACGAAGCCGAACCCGCTCGACAGCGAGGCCACGTCGGCGTCGCCGACGAGGAAGTGCTCGCTGCGGTTCACGGCCTGGAACAGCTCCTTCAGCGGCCGCTCGGCCTCCGAGTCGGCGAACTGCGTCACGTTCTCGACGGCGATCACGTACCGGCCGGGCACCGTCGGGTCGCCGATCACGTCGACGAGTTCGCGCGCGAGCGCCTTCACCTCGTCGGGGGTCACCGCGCTGCGCGTCCACTCGGCGTGGTCGGCCAGTTGCGGGCGTCGACCCGCGAGGTGGAACAGGCGCACGTCCGGATCGTGCCGCCGGACGGCATCGATCACGGCGCGCATCGCGGTCGTCTTCCCGCTCTGGGGCGGACCCGTGATCGCGAACGTGCCGACCGGTTCGAAGCCGATCGGGGCGAGCGTGTCGTCGGCGAGGCCGAGGGCCGGCTCCCCCGCCACCTCGGCGGGCAGCTCGCCCGGTGCGAAGGCCGTGGGCAGCGCCCGCACCGGTTCGGCCTCGTGCGCACCCTGGGCGCGCAGCCGGGTCGCGAGCGCCTCGAGCGCCTTCGTCTGCTCGGCGACGTTCGCCGTGCCGCCGAGCACCGCGAGCTGCGTCTCGAAGCCGTCGACGATGGCGCGTCCGGGCGCCGACCGGTCGTCGAGCACGTCCTTCGGCACGCCGAGCACCTGGTAGCCCGACTCGTCGGACAGCCGCAGCACGATGCGCTTGGTGACGTTGGCGCTCACCGCCGTCGGCACGGCGCCCGCGCGGTCCGCCGTCGCGACGACGTGCACGCCGAGCGGGCGGCCCTCGCCGAGCAGGCGCATCACGACGTTGTAGAAGGGCATGCGCACGGTCGTGGAGTCCCAGTCGGCCTTGAACTGCGCGAAGCCGTCGATGAGCAGCAGCACGCGGGGTTCGCGGATGCCGGTGAGCTCCCGGTACTCGGTGAGGCTGGCGGCGTTCACCTCGCTGAACGCCCGGCCGCGCCGGTCGAGGAGCGCATCAAGGGTGCGCAGCATCCGCTGGACGCGTTCGGCGTCGTCGCCCGGCACGACCGAGCCGACGTGCGGGAGCATCTCGAGGGAGCGCAGCGCGCCGGAGCCGAAGTCGAGCGCGTACACCTCGGCCGGTCCGAGATCGGGGCGCAGTCCGATCGAGACGGCGAGCGAACGCAGCAGCGTGGACTTGCCGGACCCGCTCGTGCCGTACGCGAGCATGGCGCCGTCGCGGTCCGGCGTGAACGACATCGGGGCCTGCAGCTGGCGCTCCGGGACGTCGGCCAGGCCGAACACCACGTCGGCGTCGCCGCGCTGCGGCAGGGATTCCAGCGCGACCGTCGTCGCCAGGTCGTCGAGCCAGGGACGACGCGGCGCGGGGATCGCCGCGGTGTTCGCCGCTCGGATGAAGGTCTGCACCATCCGCTTCTGGTCGTTCGGACCGGGGTCGACCGGGTCGAGGTCGTCGTCCCGCTCCCCCGCGACCTCCCACACGGTGGTCGACCCGAAGCGCAGCTCGGCGACGCGGACGTCGGCCTCGGCGGGGGCGTCGCTCGTCCACCCGCCGGCGTAGGCCGACTGGAAGGGCACGAGCCGACCGGGCCCGGTCTTCGCGATGCCCCGACCGGGGATCGCCGGGTCGAAGCCGGCGGCGACCGGGTCGCCCACGACGTCGCGCGAATCGGACTCGTCGGCCATGCGCAGCGCGACCCGGAGGTTGGTGTTCGCCCGCAGGTTGTCCTTGATGACGCCCGCCGGCCGCTGCGTGGCCATGATCAGGTGGATGCCCAGCGAGCGGCCGCGCTGCGCGATGTCGACGACGCCGTCGACGAACTCGGGCACGTCGCCCGCGAGCGCCGCGAACTCGTCGATGACGATGACGAGCGCGGGCGGGGTCTCCGGATCCCGGCGCTTCTCGAGCTCGAGCAGGTCCTTCGCCTTCTTGCGGTTGAACAGGTGCTCGCGGTGGTGCAGCTCGGCCCGGAGGCTCGTGAGCGCGCGACGCACGAGGTGCGGGCTGAGGTCGGTGACGAGGCCGACGCAGTGCGGCAGGTCGACGCAGTCCGCGAACGCCGAACCGCCCTTGTAGTCGACGAACAGGAACGTGACCCGGTCGGGACTGTACTCGGCCGCCATGCCGAGCACCCACGCCTGGAGGAACTCGGACTTGCCCGCGCCGGTCGTGCCGCCGACGAGGGCGTGCGGACCCTGCGTCCGCAGGTCGAGCGTCATCGCATCGGGGCTGCCCTGGCCGACGAAGGCCTTCAACGTGCCGGCCCGCTTGAGCCGCGGCAGCTTCGCGCCCGATCGGTCGACGATGGACGCGTTCTGCCGCCAGCGCTCCACGACGCTGTCGGCGTCGCGGGCCATCTCGTCGCCGATGAGCGAGAGCATCGAGACGCTCCTCGGCAGGTCGCTCGCGTCCTCCACGACCGTGCTCGCGTCGACCACGGGCGCGAGGCGCCGGGCGAACACCTCGGCGTACCGCATCGAGACGCCCTCGACCGCGACCTCCGCGTACTCGACGCCCGAGCGCACGACCCCCACGCGGGCCCGATCGAGGCCATCGGCGACGTCGATGAAGGTGCGGCAGGCTGCGGGGAGCGACGCGACCGTCGGCGCGACGAACAGCGTGTGGATGCCGACCTCCGCCCCGCGCTCGATGAGCTGGACGAGGCGAGGACGGTCGACGGGCGCGTCGGCCGAGACGATGAGCACGAGCGCCGAGTCGGGCCGCGGTTCGTCGCGGATGCCGCCGGGCGTGCCCACGCGCGCCCCGCGCGCCATCGACCCCTCGTCGTCGGCGAGCGGTCCGCGGCGCTGCGGCGCGGCGTCGAGGCGTTCGAGGATGAGCTCCTCGAGCGAGTTGAGCAGCGCGGCCCCCGCCGACGCGCTGTCGGCCAGTGCGGCGCCCGCGACGGGGTTGCGGTCGCTCGAGGCGTGCGGCAGCCACTTGAGCCAGTCGAGCTCCCGGCTCCAGCCGGGGTCGACGATGGCCGCGGCGACCACGTCGTTCGGCGCATGCAGGCCGAACAGCTGCACGGCGAGCCCGCGCAGCGCATCGGCGGCGAGGTTCGCCGGCCCGGCGACGCCGACGGCGCCCGCGCTCGGCAGCAGCTCGACGACCGGCACGTCGTCGATCTCGCGGTACCGCTCGCGCAGCACGTCCACCTGGCGCGCGTACCGGGCGATGCCGGGCTGCGACGTCTCCGACTCGCGCACGGAGTTGCGGCTCGTTGCCCGACCGACCCCGAGCCGGACCGCGAGGAAGTTCCAGTGCTCCGGACGCCGGGTCCACAACATGGGACCGAGGCGCATGGCCTGCTCGTACACCGTCGCGACCGGCGGCGCCTCGTCGTGGCGACGCTCGCGCTCGACGTGCCGCTCGCGCTCGAGGGTCTCCTCCAGCCGCTCCAGCTGCACCTCGAACGTCTCGATCTCCTGCTTGAGCTTCTTGCCGCTGCCCATCCGCTGGCCGAGGTAGTTGCCGACCAGCATCAGCGGCGACAGGAACACGATGAGCAGCGCCATCGGCCGCTCCGTCAGCGCGAAGATGGCCACGCCCATGAGCACGGGCGAGATGATCATCGGCCACGGGAACAGCCGCGGGTTCTCCTCGCTCGGCACGCGCGGTTCCGGGTGCGCGGTGCCCGGGTAGCGGGCCTCGACGCGGGGCGAGCGGTTGAACATGAGCGCGCCGCCGCGTTCGAGCACGGGGTCGGCCGCGGCATCCGTGCCCGCGAGCATCGCGAACGACACCACCGTGTCGCCGATGGTGACGCGCACGCCCGGGAGCGCGCGCACGCGGGAGACCGGCCCGCCGTCGACGATGAGCCCGTTCGCCGAGTTCAGGTCGACCACCTCGACGCCCTGGTCGATCTCGATGCGCGCGTGGCGCTTGGAGACGAGCGGGTCGGCGAGCACCACGTCGGCGTCGGCGGCGCGCCCGACCACGCTGTGGCCGGGTCGGAGCGGGAACTCCCGCCCGGCGTCCGGTCCGGAGTGCACGTGCATGATCGCGACCGGCGTCGCCGCAGCGGCCGAGCGCGACGACGGCGAGACCACGGCCGCGTTGAAGCCCGACCCGATCGGCGCGTCGGCGGCGAGCGTGTCGGGATCGAGGACGACGGGCTCGCTCGAGGTCGGCGGCGCCACGGCCAGGGTCAGCGGTCCGCCGTGGCGCGGCAGGTGGGCCGACGCCGGGTCGGCATCGGCGATGGAGCGCGCCATGTCGCCGACCGTCGCGGTCGCGTCGGCGGTCACCACCACGTCGACCGCCGGCCCGCTCTGCCGGCGGAACCCGAGCTTGAGCCTCACGCGCGCACCTCCTCGACCCGGAACTCGACCCCGCCGAGTCGCACCGACGCGCCCGCGTGCAGCGGATGCGGCACGCCGGCCTCGAGCTCCCGGCTGCGTCCGTCGGCCTCGACGATCGCCGTGCCGTTGCTCGACCACCGGTCGACGACGTGCACGCCGTGCTCGTCGAAAACCACCGCGGCGTGGGTCTTCGACAGGCCCATGGTCGGGTCGGCCACCGGCAGCAGCAGCGCCCGCTCGGGGTCGCCGTCGGCGCGCGCGGGGTCGCGGCCGATCAGGGTGGTACCGGATGCCGCCACCCGGGCGCCGTCGCCGAAGACGAGGATCGCCGAGGCGCGCGTCGCCGTCGGCGACGGGCCTGCCGCGGAGGGCGACGTCGTGGCGGGCGGGGGCGCGACCTCGGCCACGGGCGGCGGCGTCCACGCGCCGACGGTCGCTTCCGGCCGGGACGCCGGCGGCGCGGCGACCACGCCCGAACTCGAGCGGGCCGCGGGGATGAACGTGCGCTCGTCGATCCCGCGGTCGGACGCGAGCGACGGCAGGTCGGGACGCTCGGCGAACGGCGCCGACTCGACCTGCCGACGGGCGAACCGGAGCGCCTTGCCGTCGAACGGGTCGAGTCCGCGACGCACGTCGAGCACGAGGCAGCGCCCGACGCGGTCGAGCCAACTGCGTCCCCGTCCCTCCGGATCCCACAGTCCGGAGGCGAAGCAGATCGCCGGGCCGACGATCGGCAGCACCACCTGCGACGCCCAGAGGACGAGGACCCGCAGCACGACGCGCCAGAACCCGGGCCGGGCGAAGGTCGCCACGTTCACGGATCGCAGCCCCAGCGAGGCCTTGCCGATGGTGATGCCGCGCCGGCCGTGCAGGCCGAGCTGGGTGAGGCCGTACGCCGTGAGCAGCACCTGCCCGACCGCGGAGAGCACGAGCGGGCCGGCGAGGGTGCCGAGATCCGTGGCGGAACCCGCCATCACCACGGGGACGAGCTGCACGGCGGCGATGACGGCCGGGATCGACAGCAGCGCCCAGCCGGTCGCGTCGATGGCGAACGCGGCCGCCCGACGGCCGGTGGGCGCCGGTCGCAGGCCGAGTGCGGCGGCGTACGCGGGATCAGGGCGACCATCGGCGCCGACGCCGGGGATCGGCTCGTCGGCGTGCATGGTGATGCTCAACAGCGCTCCTCGGGTGTGCAGGGTCAGGGAGCCACCCAAGCAGGCTGGGCGTGCCACGTCGATGGGGAGCACTCACCGTGTGCACCCGACATCCGAGCGTAGCGCGCCGGCCGTGACCGGCCGAAGGTCAGCGCGACGACGAGATGGGCTGCGGACCCGCTGCGAGCTGCCGCTCGTACTCCTCGCGCGCGAGACGGTTGCGCTCGCCCACCGTGCGGCCGCGCGACGCGATCCACCCGCCGAACCAGATCGGCAGCTCGCGCGCGACGATTGCGGCGATGATCGCGTACGGGTCGAGCCAGCGGTCGGCGATGAAGTCGCCCGCCTCCTGCGGCGTGAACTGCCACGCTCCCACGGTCAGCAGCGACGCCCCGATGTAGGAGAAGTACACGACGACCGCGACGAGCAGGCCGAACACCGCCCAGGTCCACCACGCGGCCCGGTTCAGCGCCAGCGCGAGGAGCGCGAAGGCGATGAAGAAGAAGAGCACCGGGATCCAGAAGACGGGCTGCACCAGGAACTGGCCGAGCACCCGGGCGGCGTCGTCCGGCGCGTACTGGGTCAGGATGACGAGATAGGAGATGCCCGCGTAGAGGATCGCGAAGAGCACCGTGGCGATGAGCCCCACCAGGACACCGAACCCGCGGTTGCCCCGCGGCTTCGGCTCGGCCGGCGCCTGCACGTAGATCGCCTGCGGCGAGGGCGGCGAGGGCGGCGCGGGCGCGGCCGGCGCCGTGCTCGACGCGGCGGTCGCGCCGGCGCCCGCTGCGCCGATCGTCTCGGGCACGCCGGTCTCGCGACGGACTTCCTCGGCGCGCACCGGCTCGGGGCTCGCGGCCTGGAGGTCGTCGCGCTGCATCGCGGTGGTGTCGGTCCGGTCGGCCGGATCCGGGCTCACCGCGACCGGCGGGTGCTCGGTGCGCGCCCGCTCCACCGCGGCGTCGAGCGCCGACCGGTCGTCGGCGCCCTGGTCGGCCCCGGTGAAGTCGGGCTCGAGCGGCGGGGTGCCGGCCGCGTCGCTCGGCGCGGCCTCGGCCGGCTCGAGTCGGTCGACGTGCTCGGCATCCGGCGCGGTGGGGTCGACCTCGGCCTGGGCCGAAGCCGCCTGCGCGTCCGCCTCGGCCGACGTCGACGTCGACGCGTCGTCGCCGACCGCGTCGCGGGTCGGCTCGGCCGGCGCGTCGGGCCGGCCGTCGCCGTCGAGGTCGCGGCGCTCGGGGTCGGATCCGGGAGTCGTGCTGCTCATCGTCCGCTCCTTCCGGGCAGCATCGCCTGCCCGTGGTGCGGCCACTCTAGCAACGGGCGCGCGTCCGGCTGCGGAGCGCCGCGGCGCTTCGCGAGTCAGGAGAAGACGGCCTCGATGATGTCGTGCGTGTAGCCCGTGACCGCCGGTCCGGACCAGCGCGTGGCGATCCACACGCCGCCGCGGAAGAAGTGCGACTCCCCCGCCGGACCCGCGGCCTCCTCCCACTCGGCGACGCAGCGCGTGCCCTCGAGCTCGGGGAAGCAGTCGAGCCCGCCGGCCTCGAACGCGCCGAGCGCGGCACTCCGCTGGGCGTCGTCGACGGAGGCGATCGTCGTGACGAGGCCGGTACGGCCGTCCGCGGGCTCCGCCGGCAACCAGGCGCAGGTGAGCTGCGCGGCCTGCTCGAGCGTCGGCACGGCGCCCGGGTCGTCGGTGCCGAGGAGCACCGGCGCGTCGTCGCCGGTCGCCCACGCGGGGTTCAGCACGTAGTCGGGCGCGAACGCGTCGGTCCAGTCGCTCGAGTAGGCCGCGCCGCAGTCCGCGGGCACACCGCCGGCGGGAGCGGCCGCGGGGGCGCTGCCGCCGGGCGCGACGGGCACCGGCTCGCCCGCCGCGGCGGGCATCGGTCGCGGGGTGGGCTCGGGCGCGGCATCCGCTTCGGGCGCCGGCGCTCGCAGAACGCCGACGAGCGCGACGGCGGCAAGGACGAGGGCGGCGACCGCGGCGACGAGCCAGGTCGTCGGACGGCGCAGGAGAGTGGCGGGGTCGGGCATGGGGGAACACTCCGTGGTCGCGGATCGGGGGAATCGGCAGGGTCGACCGCCGGCGATCCTAGCGAGACGGTCTGGGAGTGCCGTTCAGGACGTGCCGGACGGCGCCGTCAACCGAAGATCGCCGCGACGATGTCGTGCGTGTAACCCTCCGGGCTCACGTTCGCCCACCGCGTCGCGATCCACACGCCCTCGCGGAGGAAGTGGGACTCCCCCCACTCGCCCGCGTCGGTGGTCTCCTCGATGACGCACCGCGTGCCCCCGAGCTCCTCGTAGCAGGTGAACCCGGCGCCGGGGAAGTACGCGGCCATGGAGTCCTGCTGCTCGGGCGTCAGGCCCGCGACGTTGGTGATGATGCCCACGTCGCCGCCGCCCGCGTCCTGCACCCAGGCGCACCGGAGCTCCGCCGTGCCCTCGAGCATCGTGATCGCACCGCGATCGTTCGACCCCCACAGCGGCTCGTCCTCCGACCAGGCGGGGTTCAGGACCAGGCCGCCGAGCTCGGGCGCCCAGTCGCGCGTGTAGATCCCGGCGCAGTCGGTCGGGATGACCACGGCCGACGGCGTGCCCGGGTCGGAGGTGGCGGGCGGCTCGGACGGCGGCGTGCTGGGCGCCTCGGACGTCGGAGTCGGCGCGATGGTCGTGGGCGACGGCTCGGGCGAGCGACCGCCCGACATCCCGAGGACGACGACGACCACGACGGCGATCCCGAGGAGGACGGCGCCGACGATGAGCCAGAACACGGGTCGTCGCGTGAGCGGGGTGGTCGGTTCGTTCGGGGTCTCGGTCACGATCAACCTCTCGACGGGGATGCCCGGAGTCTACGACCGGGGCCGCCGACGGCGGGGCAGCCCGCGCACGCGTCGCCGAAACGCCGAAGGGCCCCGGATCGCTCCGGGGCCCTTCGGGTGCGCGTGCGGCGGCGCGGACGCCGCCGCACTCGCGTCAGCTGTAGTTGCCGGGGGTGAAGTCGTCGCTCGAGAACGAGTCGAAGTCGACGAAGCTGAGGTCGCCCTCGGTGAACGCGGCGTCGTCGGAGAAGATGCGGTTCGGGTAGCGCTCCGCCTTCGCCTCCTCGGTCGCCTCGACGGTCACGTTCCGGTACTTGTTCAGACCGGTGCCCGCCGGGATCAGCTTTCCGATGATCACGTTCTCCTTGAGGCCCACCAGCGGGTCGGACTTGCCCTCCATGGCGGCCTGCGTGAGCACGCGGGTCGTCTCCTGGAAGGACGCGGCCGACAGCCACGACTCGGTCGCGAGCGAGGCCTTGGTGATACCCATGACCTCCTGGCGCGCCGACGCCGTCTTCCGGCCCTCGGTGAGCGCCGCGCGGTTGATCTCGTTGTACTTCGAGCGGTCCACGAGCTCACCGGGCAGCAGGTCGGTGTCGCCGTGGTCGACGACGGTGACCTTGCGCAGCATCTGGCGCACGATGACCTCGATGTGCTTGTCGTGGATCGGCACGCCCTGCGAGCGGTAGACGTCCTGCACGCCGTTCACCAGGTGCTTCTGCACCTCGCGAACGCCCTTGACCCGGAGGACCTCCTTCGGGTCGACGGTGCCGACGATCAGCTGCTGGCCGAGCTCGACGTGCTGGCCGTCCTCGACGAGCAGCGTCGAGCGCTTGAGCACGTTGTACGCGATCGGCTCGTCGCCGTTGTCGGGCGTGAGGATGACCTTGCGCTGCTTCTCGGTCTCGTCGATCGTGATGCGGCCGGCGGCCTCCGCGATCGGCGACGCACCCTTGGGGGTGCGGGCCTCGAACAGCTCCTGCACGCGGGGCAGACCCTGCGTGATGTCGTCGGCCGAGGCCGAACCACCGGTGTGGAAGGTACGCATCGTCAGCTGCGTGCCCGGCTCGCCGATCGACTGGGCGGCGATGATGCCGACCGCCTCGCCGATGTCCACGAGCTTGCCCGTCGCGAGCGACCGGCCGTAGCACTTCGCGCAGACGCCGACCGCCGACTCGCAGGTCAGCACCGAGCGGACCTTGATCGACTCGACGCCCGCCGCGACCAGCTTGTCGATGAGCACGTCGCCCACGTCGTCGCCGGCCTCGGCCACGACCTCGCCCTTGGCGTTCACCGCATCGGCGGCGAGGCTCCGCGCGAACACCGAGTTCTCGACGTTCGGGTCGCGGACCAGGGTGCCCGTGGAATCCGTCGCCGCGATCGGCATCTCGAGGCCCTTGCCGGTGCCGCAGTCGTCCTCGCGGATGATGACATCCTGCGAGACGTCGACCAGACGACGGGTCAGGTAGCCCGAGTCCGCCGTACGGAGCGCGGTGTCGGCGAGGCCCTTGCGGGCACCGTGCGTGGCGATGAAGTACTCCGCCACCGACAGCCCCTCGCGGTACGAGGAGATGATCGGGCGCGGGATGATCTCGCCCTTCGGGTTGTTCACCAGGCCTCGCATACCGGCGATGTTGCGCACCTGCAGCCAGTTACCACGCGCACCGGACGTCACCATGCGGTTGATGGTGTTGTCCTGGTTCGACGCGAACTCCTCCTGCATGGCCTTGGCGACCTCGTCGGTGGCCTTCGTCCAGATCTGGATGAGCTCCTGGCGACGCTCGAGGTCGGTCGTGAGGCCCTTCTCGAACTGCGACTGGACCTTCGCGGCCTGCTTCTCGTACTTCGAGACGATCTCGCGCTTCTGCGGCAGCTCGACGACGTCGGACAGCGCGACGGTCACGCCCGAACGGGTCGCCCAGCGGAAGCCGGCGTCCTTGATCCGGTCGAGCGTCGCGGCCACCTCGGTCTTCGGGTAGCGCTCGGCGAGGTCGTTGACGATCGCCGAGATCTGGCCCTTGCCGGCCTGCGCGTTGAAGTACGGGTAGTCCTCCGGCAGCGCCTCGTTGAAGAGGGCGCGACCGAGGGTCGTCTCGAGCAGGAACGGCTCGCCCGGCACGAAGCCCTCGGGGGCCTCGCCCTCGCGGAAGTGCAGCCCCGCGAGGCGGATCTTGACCTTCGCGCCGAGGTCGAGCGCGAGCTCGCCCGGACGGTTCTGGTCGAACGCGAGGATCGCCTCGGCGATCGACGAGAACGCGCGGCCCTCGCCGGCGGCGCCCGGCTTCTCGGTCGTCAGGTGGTGCAGGCCGATGATCATGTCCTGCGAGGGCAGGGTCACCGGACGGCCGTCCGACGGCTTGAGGATGTTGTTCGACGCCAGCATCAGGATGCGGGCCTCGGCCTGGGCCTCGACCGACAGCGGCAGGTGCACGGCCATCTGGTCGCCGTCGAAGTCCGCGTTGAACGCGGCGCAGACGAGCGGGTGCAGCTGGATGGCCTTGCCCTCGACCAGCTGCGGCTCGAACGCCTGGATGCCGAGGCGGTGCAGCGTGGGCGCGCGGTTCAGCAGGACGGGGCGCTCGCGGATGATCTCCTCGAGCACGTCCCAGACCTGCGGACGCGAACGCTCCACCATGCGCTTGGCGGCCTTGATGTTCTGCGCGTGGCTCAGGTCGATGAGGCGCTTGATGACGAACGGCTTGAACAGCTCGAGCGCCATCTGCTTGGGCAGGCCGCACTGGTGCAGCTTGAGCTGCGGACCGACGACGATGACCGAACGACCCGAGTAGTCGACGCGCTTGCCGAGCAGGTTCTGGCGGAAGCGACCCTGCTTTCCCTTGAGCATGTCGCTCAGGGACTTCAGGGCGCGGTTGCCGGTACCGGTGACGGGGCGACCGCGGCGGCCGTTGTCGAACAGCGCGTCGACGGCCTCCTGCAGCATCCGCTTCTCGTTGTTGACGATGATCTCGGGCGCACCGAGGTCGAGCAGGCGACGGAGGCGGTTGTTGCGGTTGATCACGCGGCGGTACAGGTCGTTGAGGTCGGAGGTCGCGAAGCGGCCACCGTCGAGCTGGACCATCGGACGGAGCTCCGGCGGGATCACGGGGACCACGTCGAGCACCATCGCGGCCGGCGAGTTGCCGGTCTGCAGGAACGAGTTCACGACCTTGAGCCGCTTGATCGCGCGGATCTTCTTCTGGCCCTTGCCCTCGGCGATCTGCAGGTGCAGGTCGTCGGCCTCGGCCTGGAGGTCGAAGGACTCGAGGCGCTTCTTGATCGCCTCGGCGCCCATGTACGCCTCGAAGTACATGCCGAAGCGGTCCTGCAGCTCCTGGAAGACGGAGTCCTCGGGCTTGAGGTCGCCGACCTTCAGCGTGCGGAAGTCCTCCCACACGCGCTCGAGGTGAGCGATCTGCTCGTCGGCGGACTTGCGGACGCCGGCCATCTCCTTGTCGGCGGCGGCCTCGGCCCGCTTGCGCTGGTCGGCCTTGGCACCCTCGGCCTCCAGGGCCGCGAGCTCCTCCTCCTTGCGCTTCATGAGGTCGGCGATGCGCGCGTCGCGGGCGTCGCCGATGGTCTTGATCTCGAGCCGGAGCTCGTTCTCGAGGCCCGGCATGTCGGCGTGACGACCCTCGTCGTCGACGTCGATGACCATGTACGCGGCAAAGTAGATGACCTTCTCGAGGTCCTTCGGCGCCATGTCGAGCAGGTAGCCGAGACGGCTGGGCACGCCCTTGAAGTACCAGATGTGCGTGACCGGCGCGGCGAGCTCGATGTGGCCCATGCGCTCGCGGCGGACCGAGGACTTGGTGACCTCGACACCGCATCGCTCGCACACGATGCCCTTGAAGCGCACGCGCTTGTACTTGCCGCACGCGCACTCCCAGTCGCGGCTGGGTCCGAAGATCTGCTCGCCGAAGAGGCCGTCCTTCTCGGGCTTCAGCGTGCGGTAGTTGATCGTCTCGGGCTTCTTGACCTCACCGAAGGACCACTTGCGGATGTCCTCGGCGGTGGCCAGGCCGATACGGAGCTCGTCAAACGTGGTTGCGTCGAGCAATTTCTCTCCTAGATTCCTGAAGTCTTCTCGTACCTGGCGGATCAGATCTCGTCGATGTTCGACGACTCGAAGCGCGCGGAGATGTTGATGCCGAGCTCCTCCGCGGCGCGGAACGCCTCGTCGTCGGTGTCTCGGAGGCTCACCGCGGTGCCGTCGGCCGAGAGGACCTCGACGTTCAGGCAGAGCGACTGCATCTCCTTCATGAGCACCTTGAAGGACTCGGGGATGCCGGGCTCCTGGATGTTCTCGCCCTTGACGATGGCCTCGTACACCTTGACGCGGCCGAGGATGTCGTCGGACTTGATCGTGAGGAGCTCCTGCAGGGCGTAGGCGGCGCCGTAGGCCTCGAGGGCCCACACCTCCATCTCGCCGAATCGCTGACCGCCGAACTGCGCCTTACCACCGAGCGGCTGCTGGGTGATCATCGAGTACGGGCCCGTCGAACGCGCGTGGATCTTGTCGTCGACGAGGTGGTGCAGCTTCAGGATGTACATGTAGCCGACCGAGACCGGGTACGGGAAGGGCTCGCCCGAGCGGCCGTCGAACAGCTGCGTCTTGCCGCTGGAGTCGATCAGGCGCTCGCCGTCGCGGTTGGGGAGCGTCGAGTCGAGCAGACCGGCGATCTCCTCCTCCAGCGCACCGTCGAACACGGGCGTGGCGACCTTCGTGCCGGGCTCGGCCTCGCGGGCGACCTCGGGCAGGCGCTTGGCCCACTCGGGGTTGCCGTCGACCTTCCAGCCCTGCTTGGCGACCCAGCCGAGGTGGGTCTCGAGCACCTGGCCGAAGTTCATTCGACCGGGGATGCCGAGCGGGTTCAGGATGACGTCGACCGGCGTGCCGTCGGCGAGGAACGGCATGTCCTCGACCGGCAGGATCTTCGAGATGACGCCCTTGTTGCCGTGGCGGCCGGCGAGCTTGTCGCCCTCGGTGATCTTGCGCTTCTGGGCGATGTAGACGACCACGCGCTGGTTGACGCCCGAGCCGAGCTCGTCGTCGCCGTCCTGCGCGTCGAACACCTTGACGCCGATGATCGTGCCCTGCTCGCCGTGGGGGACCTTGAGCGACGTGTCGCGGACCTCGCGGCTCTTCTCGTTGAAGATCGCGCGGAGCAGGCGCTCCTCGGCCGAGAGCTCGGTCTCGCCCTTCGGCGTGACCTTGCCGACGAGGATGTCGCCGGGCCGGACCTCGGCGCCGATGCGGATGATGCCGCGCTCGTCGAGGTCGGCGAGCAGGTCGGGGCTCACGTTGGGGAGGTCGCGGGTGATCTCCTCCTTGCCGAGCTTGGTGTCGCGGGCGTCGACCTCGTACTCCTCGATGTGGATCGAGGAGAGGACGTCGTCCTTCACCAGGTTCTGGCTGAGGATGATCGCGTCCTCGAAGTTGTGGCCCTCCCAGGGCATGAACGCCACGAGGAGGTTCTTGCCGAGCGCGAGCTCGCCGTTGTCGGTCGCGGGACCGTCGGCGATGACCTCGCCGGCCTCCACGCGGTCGCCGGCCGAGACCACGACGCGGTTGTTGTACGACGTGCCCTGGTTGGAGCGGTCGAACTTGCGCAGGTAGTAGGTCTGCGTGCCGCCCTCGTCGAGCTGCAGCGTGACGGCGTCGGCCGAGACCTCGGCGACCACACCGGCCTTGTCGGCGGTGATGACGTCACCGGCGTCGATCGCGGCGTAGCCCTCCATGCCCGTGCCGACGAACGGCGAGTCGCTGCGCAGCAGCGGCACGGCCTGGCGCTGCATGTTCGCACCCATGAGGGCGCGGTTCGCGTCGTCGTGCTCGAGGAACGGGATGAGCGAGGTCGCGACCGAGACCATCTGGCGCGGCGAGACGTCCATGTAGCCGATCTCGTCGGCGGGGAACAGGTCGACCTCGCCGCCCTTCTTGCGGGCGAGGACGCGCTCCTCCTGGAAGTGGCCGTCGGCCTTCAGCGGCGCGTTGGCCTGGGCGACGATGTAGTCGTCCTCCTCCATCGCCGTGAGGTAGTCGATCCGGTCGGTGACCTTGCCGTTCTCGACGCGACGGTACGGCGTCTCGATGAAGCCGAAGGAGTTGATGCGCGCGAACGACGCGAGCGAGCCGATGAGGCCGATGTTCGGGCCTTCCGGCGTCTCGATCGGGCACATGCGGCCGTAGTGCGAGGGGTGCACGTCGCGGACCTCGACGCCCGCGCGGTCGCGCGAGAGGCCGCCGGGGCCGAGCGCCGACAGGCGGCGCTTGTGGGTGAGGCCGGCCAGCGGGTTGTTCTGGTCCATGAACTGCGACAGCTGCGAGGTGCCGAAGAACTCCTTGATCGCGGCGACGACCGGTCGCACGTTGATCAGGGTCTGCGGGGTGATCGCCTCGATGTCCTGCGTGGTCATGCGCTCGCGGACGACGCGCTCCATGCGCGAGAGGCCGGTGCGGACCTGGTTCTGGATCAGCTCGCCCACCGCGCGGATGCGACGGTTGCCGAAGTTGTCGATGTCGTCGACGTCGAGGCGGATCTCGACGTCCTTGCCACCGCGGCGGCCGGGCAGGGTCGGACGGTCCTCGTGCAGGGCGACGAGGTACTTGATCGTGGCGACGATGTCCTGGACGGTGAGGACGGAGTCGGTCAGCGGGGCCTCGAGGCCGAGCTTGTTGTTGATCTTGTACCGGCCGACCTTGGCGAGGTCGTAGCGCTTCGGGTTGAAGTAGAAGTTGTCGAGGAGCGCACGCGCGGCCTCGGCGGCGACCTGCTCGCCCGGACGCAGCTTGCGGTAGATGTCCTTGAGCGCCTCTTCCTTCGTGAGGATGTTGTCCTTCTCGAGGGTGAGGGCGATGGACTCGTAGCCGGCGAACTCCTCGAGGATCTCCTCGGAGGTCAGGCCGAGGGCCTTCAGGAACACCGTGACCGACTGCTTGCGCTTGCGGTCGATGCGCACGCCGACCTGGTCGCGCTTGTCGACCTCGAACTCGAGCCAGGCGCCGCGGCTCGGGATGACGCGCGCCGAGTAGATGTCCTTGTCGGACGTCTTGTCGGGGGTGCGCTCGAAGTAGACGCCGGGCGAGCGGACGAGCTGCGACACGACGACGCGCTCGGTGCCGTTGATGACGAAGGTGCCCTTCGGGGTCATGAGCGGGAAGTCGCCCATGAAGACCGTCTGGGTCTTGATCTCACCGGTGAGGTGGTTCATGAACTCCGCGTTGACGTACAGCGGAGCGGAGTAGGTCTTGCCCTTCTCCTTGCACTCGTCGATCGTGTACTTCGGCGGCTCGAGCTCGGGGTTCGTGAACGAGAGCTGCATGGTCTCGCCGAGGTCCTCGATGGGCGAGATCTCCTCGAAGATCTCCTCGAGACCGGTGGTCTCGGGCAGGTCCTGACGACCCTGCTCGACCGCCGCCTCGACGCGCGCCTTCCACGCGTCGTTGCCGACGAGCCAGTCGAAGCTCTCGGTCTGCAGGGCGAGCAGGTCGGGTACGGTGAGGGTGTCGGTGACCTTCGCGAACGAGAGGCGGCTTGCACCGCGTCCGTTCTTGGGGGTGGGCGTGGATGCGTTGCGCGCAGCAGCCAAGGAAATGACCTCCATGGCCCCCTCGGGGGCCGGTTCACTGTCGGTGGTGGTTGGAGTTGACCCCTCAGACGAAGTGCGGATGCCGGGACACCCGACACGCAGAAGCCGACCGCAATATGAAGGCATAGTGGGTCTGGGAGCGCAAAGGTCAAGCATAGAACGCGAGACGCGCCATGTCCAGTCGATTCTTGACCTCTCCGCGAATCTCGGGTATAACCCAGCTTTCCCGGCCCCGTCGGCATGGGGATCGCTCCCCATCGACCCCGCGCCCGGCGCCGTCGTAGCGTGGCAATGACCCTACGGAGGCAGCCCATGACCGACGTCCTCATCACGTACGACCGGCTCGCGGAGCTCGACGCGAAGCTGCAGGCCATCACGACCGAGCTCCGCGAGGCATCCGCTCGCGCCGACGTGCTCGAGGCCGCCATCGGCGACCCGTTCGGCCGCGACGAGCTGCGCGAGGCCGTCGAGGACTTCGAGGACCGCTGGAACAACCGGCGGCAGAACCTCGCCGAGGACGTCGCGGGCGTGCAGGAGCACGTGCACGGGGTCCTCGAGGGCTTCCGCGCGTGGGACGCCGAGACCGCCACCGGCCTCACGGCCGACTGAGACGCGGGGACCCGGAATGCACCCGTACACCCCCAGGGGTCGCGCCATCCGTCACCTGGAGGGCGACCCTGCGACCATCCGGCGCCGCGGGACCGAGATCGAGCAGCTCGGGACCGACATGATCGAGAGCGCCGCGACCCTCCAGGCGATCGCCGACGGGGCGTCCGGCCAGCAGGGACTCGCCGTCGACCGGCTCGCGGAGGTCGTCGGCGACGTGCACCGCGAGCTGCGCCTCGCCGGCGAGCTGTACCGCCCCACGGGGCCGGTCGTCCGCGCGTACGGCGAGGCCCTCGCCGAGCTCCAGCCGCGACTCGACGCGCACGCCGAGGAGTGCGACGAGCTGTGGGAGGCGTACCTGCGCGCCCCCGGCTTCCGCGAGGGCGAGCGTCCTCCCTTCGCGGCCGCCGATGCCGACACCCCGGAGGCCGCCGACCAGGCCGGGCTCGACCGGGCCAAGCAGGCGGCGTACGACGCGTGGTCCGACGAGGCGACCGCCTTCGACGACGACTACGACACCTGGGAGGCGGCCTTCGAACGGGCCGCCGCGAACGTCGGGGACGTGCTCGACGGCCGCATCGAGGACGGCTTCTGGGATCGCGTCGACGGCTTCGTCGCCGGCACGCTCGAGGTGCTGAAGTGGGTCGGCCTCGCGCTCGCCATCGCCTCGATCGTCATCGCCGGGCCGCTGATCGGCGCCCTGTCGGCGATCGTCGCGATCACCGTGCTCGCGCTCACCATCTACCGGAAGGCCCGAGGCGACACCGGCTGGAAGGAGGTGATCCTCGCGGCCATCGGGGTCATCCCGTTCGGCAGCCTCGGCAAGATCGGGACGCCGAAGTTCGTCGACGACGTGTTCGGCGGCCTGCTGACCGGTGCCGGCCGCAGCGCCATCCGGACCGAGGTGTCGACGATCCTCGGTTCGGGCAGCGCCGCGTTCCGGTTCTCCGGGTCGGGCGTCGAGGCGATCCGCAACGGCTTCTCGCACTTCGCGCGCAACCACGGCACCGACGGGCGCCTCGTCGACTCGCTCGCCCGGTTCTTCACGGGCAAGGCCGCGGGCTCCCTCGGCTCGGCCCGCCCCGCCGACATCCTCATCGGCACCTGGTGGACGCACCTCGGCCGCGTGAACACCGGCCTCTCGTGGGGCACCGGCGAGGGCCTGTACAGCCGCCTCTACGACGGCGTCGTGGGCGCGGATCGGTAGGCTCGCGTGGTGTCTGAGAGCCTGCGCGCCGCACTCGGCGCCGATCGCGATCCCGAGTTCGCGATGCTGCTCCCCGAGGGGTGGGCCCGGCTCGACGCGAGCGACGAGTCGCGCGACCTGCTGCTCGCCCGGCTACGCGAACGCCTCATGGCCGCGCATCGCCCCGACCTGTGGGCGGCGGCGCGCGCGTCCGTCGAGCGGGCGTTCGCGGGGCTGCGACGCAGCGGCGGCGTCGCCGTGATGATGCAGCTCGAGCGCGAGGGCGACGCCCCGTTCGTGCCGGCGTCGGTCACGGCCGCGATCGAGACCGGTCCGGACGGGGCCACGCTCGACGACCTGGTGGCCGGGCTCATCGCGCGGGGCGCGACGCCGCTCGGCGAGGACCGCCGGTTCATCCGCCTCGAGACGCGCGAGGTGCGCACCGAGGAGGCCGTCCGCATCGGCCTGACGACGGTGCGGTACCTCACGCCCGTGCCCGGGTCGGGGCGCCGGAGGGCACTTCTGCTCACCGCGGTGCTGCCGCATGAGCCCGACACCCCCGAGGACGACCCGCTCCTCGCGGCGACGCGGTTCGCGATCGACGCCCACGTCGCCACGCTGCGCTGGCTGCCGCCCGGCTCGTCCACGTCCGACACGGCGGGCGCGGGGCGCGCATGACCACGACGGATGCCGCCGGCCGCCGCGACGACCTGCTCCTCGACGCCCCTGTCCCCTGGGCCCTCCCGCTCCCCCGCGATCTCGTCCGCGACGAGCGTGCGGCGTGGCTGGCGCGCGCCGCGGACGACGTCGCCGCCTCCGCCGCGCACTGGCCCGCCGAGGCGGTCGAGCTGCTGCCCGCGATCCTCGAGCACGCCCTCGACTCGCGCGGCGACGAGGGACTCGTCCTCTTCCTCCTCTCGCCGACCGCTCCCGCGTGCGCGACGCTGCGCATCGCGGTGCTGCCGTCGCCCGGTCGTGCGGCCGTCGCGCGCGACCTCCGGGCCGCGCCGCGAACCGCGCTCGTGACGCGCATCGAGGGCGCCGGGCTCGGCGACGGGGCGGAGTGGGTGCACGGCGCGCCGATGCCGGGCGGCTCGGGCGAGCAGCTCGCGGGGCTGCAGTGGTGCTTCGCCGGCGACGACGAGCTCGTGCTGGCCACGCTCGACCCGGTGCCGCCGCCCATGCTGGCGCACGTGGTCGACCTCGCGCGCGAGCTCGTGTCCGGGCTCCGCCGCGTGCGCGACGACGGCGACTGGCTGGCACCAGCGCTGCCCGAGGGGGTCGGCTTCCGCACCGGGGAGGCGTGGCCCGACCCGGCCGCCCAGGCGGCATCCGTCGTCGACGCCGCGGGGCCCGGCGGGGCCGGCCGGTGAGACGCGCCCCGCGGCAGGTCCCGACCGCGGCCGAGTGGGCGCGCACGCTCCCGCGCGGGGCGCGCGTGCCGTGGTCGGAGCTCGAGGCGCACGTGCTGCGCGAGCACCCGGCCGTGCTCCGCCTGATGGGGCCTGCGGCATCCGGCGTGCGCACTTCGCGACCCGGGTTCCGCGCGGTGCTCGGCGTCGGCATCGTCCTCGGCGGGCTCGTCCTGCTCGCGATCGTCTGGGCGCCGATCTGGGGGCTCGCGACGCTGTCGGGCGACGCGTTCGGCGTACGCGACGTCGACGGCGCCGTTGCCGTCCCCGTCGCTGGCGTCTCGCTCCTCGTCGCGGCGGTGGTCCAGCTCGGGCTCCTGGTCCGCGCCCTGCGCGGGCGACCGGATGCCGCGGGCATCGGGGGCGGCACCGCCGTGCTCGCCGTCCTCATCGGGATCGGCACGGCGCTCGTGGGCGCTCGCCAGGACGTGCCCGCCTGGACCGCGTGGGTCGGCCTCGCCGCGGCCGTCGCCGCGCTGGGCCTGGCGAACGTCGTCCTCGCCCGTGTGCTCCCCCACCGGACCGCCCCGCCGCGGCCGCGTGATGCCGCATCCCCCGGCGACCGTCTCGACCGCGACCGCGCCCTCGACGAGGCGATCGCGGCGCTCCCCGAGGCGGAGCGCACGCGACTCCTCGACGACCGTCGGCGTGCGATCGAGTGGTTGCGCCTCCAGGGCACCGTGAGCCCCGACGAGGCCGCGCGCGCGATGCGCGCCCCGCTCGGCCGACTCGGGGCCTCGACCTGACCGGCGGGCCGTGCCACGATGCAGGCGTGGCATCCCGCATCGAGTTCGAACGCGACGTGTTCTCGCCGACCGGGCTGACCCTGCTCGTCGACGGGGCCGCGCAGTCGCACGTCGACGCGGCCGACCCGACGCGCCTCTTCTTCGAGTACGTGCGACGCATCGGCCACGTCGTCGACGCGATCGCCGACCCGGGGGCGCCCATCGCGGTGCTCCACCTCGGTGGCGGCGCGATGAGCCTCGCCCGGTACGTCGAGGCGACGCGACCCGATTCGACGCAGGTCGTCGTCGAGGCCGACCCGCGCGTCGTCGAGCTCGTCGCCGAGCGGATGCCGCTGCCGGGACAGGCGCGCATCGACGTGGTCGTCGCCGACGCGCGCGACGCCGTCGCACGGCTCGCCGCCGACGGCGCCCGCTTCGACCTCGTCATCGTCGACCTCTACACGAGGCTGGACGCGCCCGCCTTCGTCGACGGTCCGGAGTTCCTCGGGGCGTGCCTCGAGCGGCTCGCACCCGGTGGCGTGCTCGTCGTGAACGTCGCCGACGCCGCGGGCGGGACGCGCCTGGCCGCGCAGGCGCGGGCCGTCGCCCGGGCCGACCCCGCCGCCGCGCTGCTCGTCGCGGGCGATCCGGCGGTGCTGTCCGGCGCCGAGGAGGGGAACGCGGTGCTCGTCGCGGGCCCGTCCATGCCCGAGCGGGTCCGGGAGCGGCTCCGCGACGCCGGTCCGTTCCCGGCCGAGCTGCTCGAGGGGGCGCGCCTCGACGTCGTGCTGTGGGGCGCGTGCTGAGCGAGCGGCGGTAGCGTGGCATCCGTGCCGGAACTGGAACGACGCCTCGCCGTGAGCGGCCACGTCGCGCGCCTCGAGGAGTCGCGCACGCGCCCGGGCGCGTGGACGCTCTACGTCGACGGCACCCCGCAGTCGCACGTCGACCTCGAGGATCCCGAGTGGCTGGGGTTCGAGTACGTGCGGCGGATCGGCCACGCGATCGACCTCGTGCGCCCGGCGGGCGAGCCCATCACGGCCGTGCACCTGGGCGGCGGGGCGTTCACCCTGCCGCGGTACGTCATCGCGACGCGCCCCGGTTCGCGCCAGCAGGTCATCGAGCTCGAGTCCGACCTCGTCGACCTCGTGCGCGAGCGGCTGCCGCTGCCGCGCGGGGCGCAGCTGCGCGTGCGGCACGGCGATGCGCGCGAGGTGCTCGCGAAGCTGCCCGCGGGACTCACCGGCACGGTCGACGTCGTCGTGGTCGACATCTTCTCGGGCGCGCGCACGCCCGCGCACGTGACGAGCGCCGAGTTCCACTCGCTCATCGCCCCGCGGCTCGCCCCGGGCGGCATCGTGGTCGTGAACGTCGCCGACGGCGCCGGGCTCGCGTTCGCCCGGTCGCAGGCGGCGACCCTGGCCCACGTCCACGAGCACGTCGCGATCGCCGCCGACACCGGCATGCTGAAGGGCCGGCGCTTCGGCAACGTCGTCATGTACGCCTCGGCCGACCCGCTGCCGTTCGACGCGTTGCCCCGTCGCCTCGCGAGCGACCCGGCCCCCGCGAAGCTCGTCGAGGGCGAGGAGCTCACGCGCTTCATCGCGGGCGCGCCGGTGGTGACGGATGCCACGGCGATCCCGTCCCCGCCGCCGTCGCGCTCAGTCTTCGTCTCGAAGCGGTAGAGCGGGGCGGCCCCCAGCGGCCGCCCCGCTCGGGCGGACGAGGGGGCTCGAGTCCCCTCGTCCGCCGCAGCGGCCCGGTCGACCGACGTCCCCCGATCCGACCCCGGGCCGCGGTCTCAGCGCACGGTGCGCACGGCGCTCGGTGCCGACTCGTTCCACACCCGGTCGAGCGCGGTGACCGCGTACGAGTAGGTGCGCCCCGGCTCGGCCGCGGCGTCCGTCCACGTCTGGCGCACCCCGTCGACCGCGCGCAGGGTGGCGACGAGCGCGGTCGCGTCCTCGACGTCGACCGGACCGTCGCCCGCCACGCGGTACACCGCGAAGGAGGTCGCGCGCACGGAGCCCGGGGCGGCGTCGTTCCACGCGAGGCGCACGCCCCCGTCGGTGCGCGAGACGTTCGCGAGCACGGGCGGTCGCACGGCCGTCGCGGGCAGCCACTCCATGGCGGGCACGATCGCGGGGTGCGCGTAGTGCCGTTCGCGGACGAGGCTCATCGAGCCCTTGGGGTCGGCCGGGATGTGGTTGGCCGAGAAGTACACGTTGCCGTGCACGGGCGTGCCGGCCGCGTCGATCTCGCGATCGAAGTCGAGGTGGTTCGCGAGCTCGGCGGGGTCGGTGGAGACGCCCGAGGTGACCTTGTAGAGCGCCTCGCCGATGTACAGGTGCGTGCCGGACTCCGCCGCGAGGTCGGCCCACCAGGGCACGAGCTTCAGGTAGTCGGCGACGGCGAGCCCGAACTGCCAGTAGATCTGCGGGTTGATGTAGTCGAGCCAGCCCTCGAGCACCCATCGGCGGGTGTCGGCGTACTGGTTGTCGTACGACTGCGAGCCCGCGGTCTCCGAGCCCGCCGGGTCGGTGGCGCGGTTGCGCCAGATGCCGAAGGGGCTGATCCCGAACTTCACCCAGGGCTTGGCCTGCTTGATGCGCTCGGAGATCGTCCGCACGAACGTGTCGACGTTGTGGCGGCGCCAGTCGGCGATGTCGGTGAAGCCGCCGCCGTGGGTGGCGAAGGTCGCGGCATCCGGGATCGTCTGCCCGGCCACGGGGTACGGGTAGAAGTAGTCGTCGAAGTGCACGCCGTCGAGGTCGTAGTGCTCGACCGAGTGCAGGATGGCGCGCTGGATGTGCTCCTGCGTCTCCGGCAGGCCCGGGTCGAAGTAGAGCTTGCCGCCGTAGGCCCAGACCCATTCGGGGTGCTGCCTGGCCGGGTGCTCGGGGACGAGCTTGGCGGGGTCGGCCTGCATCGAGACGCGGTACGGGTTGTACCAGGCGTGGAACTCGAGGTTGCGCGCGTGCGCCTCGTCGATCATGAAGGCGAGCGGGTCGTAGCCGGGGTCCTGTCCCTGGACGCCCGTGAGGTACTGCGACCACGGCTCGAGCGGGCTCGGCCAGAAGGCGTCGGCGGTCGGTCGCACCTGCACGAAGACCGCGTTGAGCCGGAACTGCTCGGCGACGTCGAGCCAGCGCAGGAACTCGGCGCGCTGCTGGTCGGCGGAGAGGCCGGTTCGCGAGGGCCAGTCGATGTTCACGACCGACGAGATCCACATCGCGCGGAGCTCGCGCTTGCGCGGGGCGAAGGCGGCGCCCTCGGCGGCGTGCGCGGTCGAGGTCGGCGCGGCCATGGTGCCGATGGTGACGGTGAAGGCCGAGGCGGCCGCGCCCGCGACGGCGAGGGTGAGGAAGCCGCGCCGGTCGACGCCGACGGCGGGCTTGGCGGGTTCGGGAGTGCGGAAGGGCGTCATCGATCCTCCGGGTAGGGACGGAAATTACTTCCAGTCACTATGCCCGAGTTGACGAACAATTTCCAGACTCATCTCGCGTGGCGGAACCGCACCTCCTGGCCGGGCCGCGCCTGGGCGAGCCGATCGAGCGAGGCGGGCTCCACGATCGCGACCACCGGGTACCCGCCCGTGACCGGGCGGTCGGCGAGCAGCACCGTCGGCACGCCCGCCCCCGTCACCTGGATGCCGCCGGCGACCGTCGGCTCGCTCGGCAGCTCGTCGACGACGGCGCGCGCGAGCGGGGGCCCCTCCAGTCGGGCTCCGATCCGGTCGGCCGACGCCGACAGCCGCCACGGGGATTCGTAGAGCGCGGCGAGCGCGGCGTCCGTCACCCAGTCGGCCCGCGGCCCGGGCAGCAGGCCCAGGGTCACCGGGCCCGCCGGCGGCGGGTAGGCGGCGTCCTCGTCGAGCAGGGGCACGGATGCCGCGGGCTCGGCGCCCACGCGCAGCACGCGCCCGGCGCGCACGGGCTCGGGCCCCAGCCCGGCCAGCGTGTCGTGGCTCCGTGAGCCGAGCACGGGCGGCTCGTCGATGCCGCCCCGCACCGCGAGCAGGTACCGGAGGCCCCGCTCGGCGGTTCCCAGCTCGAGCACCTCCCCCGCGCGGACGCGATGCGCGCGGTACGGCCACGCCGGCCGGCCGCCCACGTGCATCGGCCCCCAGGCGCCCGCCACCGCGACCCACGCATCGGCGTCGAGCACCGCACGGAACCCGCCGAGCACCACCTCGAGCCCCGCCGCGTCGTCCGGGTTGCCGACGAGCCGGTTCGCGAGCGCGAGCGCGCCACGGTCGAGCGCCCCCGACCCGGCCACGCCGAGGTGCGCCAGCCCGGGCCGGCCCAGGTCCTGGACGAGCACCGACCCCGCCGCCTCGACGCGGAGCGCCGTCACGGTCCGACCGCCCGGAATCGCACGGTGCGGCCGGGTGCGAGGAGCGCCGGCGGGTCGGCGCGCGGGTCCCACAGCGTGGCATCCGTTCGCCCCACCAGGCGCCAGCCGCCCGGGCTCTCGCGGGGGTAGGCGCCCGAGAAGCCCGCGGCGAGCCCCACCGCACCCGCCGGCACGCGCGTGCGGGCCACGTCGAGGCGCGGCACGTCGAAGGGCCAGTCGTCGGCCATGAGGTACGCGAAGCCCGGAGCGAAGCCGATGAACGCGACCCGCCACTCGGTCGCCACGTGCCGATCCACGAGCGCCTCGGGCGAGAGTCCGAGGAGGTCGGCGGTGTCGGCGAGGTCGTCGCCGCGGTAGTCCACCTCGACCACCACGGCCGGTCCGTCCGAGCCGGAGGCGGCCGCGGCCCGCGCGTCGTCGGGCGACTCGGCGACGCGGCGCACCCAGTTCGCCGCGGTCTCGACGGGCAGGCTCGCGGGATCGACGACGACGAGCAGGGTGCGCGCCGCCGGCACGAGTTCCACGACTCCCTCGGGAGCCGATGCTGTGAGCGCCTCGCGCAGCGCGATCACGTCGGCCGCCGACGGCACCTCGACGAGCAGCGCCCCCGGTCCAGAGGGCAGGAGGCGCACCCGGCCGGTCATGCGAACGGACGCAGCTCGTGACCCGCGGCGTCGAGCGCGGCCCGGACGGCGCGCGCCAGGCCGACCGCCCCGGGGGTGTCGCCGTGCAGGCACAGCGAGTCGGGCTCGAGTTCGACCCGGCTCCCGTCGTGGGCCGCGACGCCGCCGGTCTCGACGAGCTCGAGCGCGCGGTCGACGGCGGCGGACGGATCGTGCACGAGCGCACCCGGATGCGTGCGCGGCACGAGCCGGCCGTCGGCGAGGTAGCCGCGATCGATGAACGCCTCGCGGGCGTAGCGGATGCCGGTCTCCCCCGCCGCGCGCTCGAGTTCGCCCGCGGGCGGCCCCAGCACCACGATCGCCGGATCGAACGCGGCGAGCGCCTCGAGGACCGCGACGGCGGCGGCCCGGTCGGCGTTGAGCCGGTGGTAGAGCGCGCCGTGCGCCTTGACATACCGCACCGCGGTGCCGGCGGTGCGCGCGACCGCCGCGAGCGCCCCGAGCTGGTAGACGACCTCGGCGGCCGCCTCCTCGGGGGTCACCGCGAGCTCGCGCCGCCCGAACCCGGCGCGGTCGCGGTAGCCGGGGTGGGCTCCGAGGGCGACGCCGTGCTCGACGGCGAGGCGGGCGCTCCGCGCCATCGTCAGCGGGTCGCCCGCGTGGAATCCGCAGGCGACGTTGGCGCTCGTGACGAGGGCGAACATCGCGTCGTCGTCGCCCATGCGCCACGCGCCGTACCCCTCGCCGAGGTCGGCGTTCAGGTCGATGGCCCGCTCCATGCTCCCATTCTGCCGTCGCGTCGCGCAGACTGGACCGGGGAGGTGGCATGCGCGCACGGGTTCTCGCGGCGGCGACGTCGGTCGTGCTGCTCGCGGGGTGCGCGCCGGGCCCCGGGTCGGGGCCGGTGGTCAATTCGCCCTCGGCGACCTCGGTCCCCTCGCCCACCGAACCGGCGCCCACCCGGCCGGCAGCGGTGGCCCCGACGGGCGCGCCCGAGGTGATCGCGGAGGGGCTCGAGGCGCCGTGGTCGGTGGTGCGCCTGCCAGACGGCGGCGTGCTCGTCAGCGAGCGCGACTCGGGCCGCATCGTCGAGGTGCTCGAGGACGGCACGCTCCGCGAGGCGGGCGTGGTCGAGGGCGTCGCGGCCGGCGGCGAGGGCGGCCTGCTCGGCCTCGCGCACCGGCCGGGCGACGCCGACGACGCCGCATCGCTGTACGCCTACTTCACGTCCGATTCCGACAACCGGGTGGTGCGGATGCCGCTCACCGGCGTCACCGGCGAACTCGGCCTCGGCCGGGCCGAACCGGTGCTCACGGGCATCCCCCGGGCAGGCAACCACAACGGCGGCCGGCTCGCGTTCGGCCCGGACGGCCTGCTGTACGTCACGACGGGCGACGCGGGCGACCGGGACTCCTCGCAGGACCTCGAGTCGCTCGGCGGCAAGATCCTCCGCATGACGCCCGAGGGCGAGCCGGCGCCCGACAACCCGTTCGACTCGCTCGTCTGGTCGTTCGGCCACCGCAACGTCCAGGGCATCGCCTGGGATGCCGCCGGCGGCATGTGGGCGGCGGAGTTCGGCCAGAACACGTGGGACGAGCTGAACCGGATCGTGCCGGGCGGGAACTACGGCTGGCCGGAGGTCGAGGGCCGCGCCGACGACGCCCGGTTCACCGACCCGGCCGTCCAATGGCCGACGGGCGAGGCCAGCCCGAGCGGCATCGCGGTCGTGGGCGACACGGTCGTGGTCGCCGCGCTCCGGGGCGCACGGCTCTGGTGGGCCTCCCCTGCGATCACGTCGCCGACCGACGTCGTCGACACGTACGCCGGCGAGTACGGACGGTTCCGCGACGTCATCGCCGGCCCCGACGGCGAGCTCTGGGCCCTCACCAACAACACCGACGGACGCGGCTCGCCGCGCGAGGGCGACGACCGGCTGCTGCGCATCCGGGTGTCCGATACGGACTGACCGCCCCCGCACGCGGCGCCGCCGAAATCGGTGGCGATCGCGGAGGTCGGCGCTATTGTCGTTCGCATGGCGGATCTCCGACGCGTTCGGGTCTGGGCAGAGGCGCTCATCGCCCTGCACCTCGACCCGTCCGTGTGGTCGTTCGAGTTCGACAACGCGAAGAAGCGCGCCGGGCTGTGCAACTACTCCGAGAAGCGCATCTCGGTCTCCCGCTACCTGGCCGCCCGATACGACGACGACGAGATCCACCAGATCCTGCTCCACGAGGTCGCCCACGCGATCGCCGGGCCGCGCGCCGGGCACGGTCCGAAGTGGGCGCGCACCGCCGCCTCCCTCGGGTACGTCGGGCGCCGCACCCACGACGGCGCGGTCGCCGATGAGCTCGCCCCGTGGGTCGGCCACTGCCCGTCCGGCCACGAGCACTACCGGTACCGGGCTCCGTCCCGGCCGCTCAGCTGCGGGCTGTGCCGACGCGGCTTCGATCGCGCCAACCTCATCGTGTGGCGCCGCCGCGAGATCACGGGTGCGATGCGGCGTGCGGCGGCGAGCGCCGCCGCCGAGTAGCCCAGGGCGTGGAGCGGATCGTCCGCCGACGCATGCGCGGCGCGGCATCCGTCACCGCCTCGGGGAGCAACGGGCCCGGCCGAACGGGTAGGTTGGTGCGGTGCCAGTCTCGACCGTCTCGATCCCCGTCGGCCAGTGGTTCACCGACGACAGCGGCCGGTGGTGGTTCGACTCCGGCTCGTTCGCCCTCGACTTCGCGTACACGGGCAGCCTGCCCGTCGCCGTCGCACCCGAGCGCCTCCACGCGCCCGACGACCTCAGCGCGTGGATGCGAGAGCGGTTCCCGATGGCCGTCGGCACCGCGCGGTCGCGCGACCTGTTCGACGCGGTCGCGCTGCGCGACGCGATCGCCCGCCTCGCCCTCGCGGCCGGGCGCGGCGAGCAGCTCCGCCCGGCCGACGTCGACGTCGTGAACCTCTACGCGGCCACGCCCGACATCCCGCCGACGCTCGACGGCGGATCGCGCCAGGCCGGTCGCTCCGTCCAGACGGTCGCCCAGGCGCTCTCGACGATCGCGCGCGACGCGGTCGACTGCTTCGGCGCGGCGAACGACGGCCGGGTCCGCGTGTGCGCGGGCGACTGCGGCATCGTCTACCTCGACACCTCGCGCGCGGCGAGCCGCCGCTGGTGCTCCATGCAGCGGTGCGGCAACCGGGCGAAGGTGCGCGCGCACCGCGCCCGGAAGTCGGGCAAGGTGCAGCTGACCGCGGCCTAGGCCGGCGCGCCCGCGCGCGCGACGCGCACGCTCGCCGACGCATCGCGAGCGGCCTCGCGTCGCAGCGACGCCGGGTCGACGCCCTCCTCGATCGCGCGGCGCCCCTCGGCCGACGCGGTCGCGAGGTGCGCCACGGCCCGGCGCAGCCCGGCGTACGCGGCGGAGGCCACGGCGGCCTCGGGCGACGTGTCGTCGATGCCGAGCTCGATGAGCGCGTCGATGACGGCGCCGGCGGCGAGCACGTCGTCGGCGGCGAACCCGCCGTCGGCCCGGCCCGCCGCGACGATCGCGAGGTACGCCCGGCGTCCCAGGCGCTCCTGCTCGGCGAGGATCCACGCGGCGGCGGCCGCCGCGTCGCGGAGGTTCGCGGCGAGCACCGCGGCGTGGTGGGGGGCCGCGTCGAGCACGGCCCGCGGCACGATCGGCGCGTCGGCCGGCGAGTCGGCTGCGGCATCCGTCGTCTGGTCGACCCAGACGACCACGTGCACGCCGTCGGCGATGCGGTGCACGGCGTCGGGGCCCTGGTCGAACCGCACCTGGTACTTCGCCTGCGCTGCGGGCGCGGCCGGGGTCGTCTCGCTCACCGCGACAGGCTACGCGACGGCGGCGCTCGTAGGGTGGGTGCATGACCTCGCATGTCGACGCCCGACCCGTCACGATCATCACCGGCGGCGGCCGCGGCATCGGCGCCGCGATCGCCGAGCGCCTGGCCGCCGAGGGCCACGACCTCGTCCTCACGTACCGCGAGCGCCGCGACGACGCCGAACGCGTGGCCGACGGATGCCGCGCCGCGGGCGCGCGCGTCGAGGTGCTGCCGCTCGACCAGGCCGACCTCGACGCGTGCGCCGAGCTCGTGCCCGAGGCCGTCCGCCGCTTCGGCCGGGTCACCGGGCTGGTCAACAACGCCGGGATCACCGGTCGCATCGGGCCGTTCCTCGACGGGTCGATCGAGGAGGCCGAGCTGGTGCTCCGCATCAACGTGCTCGCGCCGATGGCGCTGTGCCGGTCGGCGATCGCGCACATGTCGACCGAGCGCGGGGGCGCGGGCGGGTCGATCGTGAACATCTCGTCGGGCGCGGCCACGCACGGCGCACCCGACACCTACATCCCCTACGCGGCGAGCAAGGCCGCCCTGAACACGATGACGCTCGGCCTCGGCAAGGAGTTCGCCCGCTCGGGCGTGCGCGTGAACACCGTCTCGCCGGGCACGACGCGCACCGAGATCCACGCGGCGGCCGGCCGGCCGAACGCACCCGACGAGCGCGCGGGCGGCATCCCGATGGGCCGCCCGGGCGAGCCGCACGAGATCGCAGGCGCGGTCGCCTACCTGCTGTCGGATGACGCGTCGTACGTCACCGCGACCGACATCCGCATCTCGGGCGGGAAGTAGCCGCTCGCGATGGATGCCGCGGCGGCACCTCAGCGGTGCAGGGCGGCGTAGTGCGCGAGCGCCTCGGCGTCGCTCGCCCGGGCGGCCGCCCGCCGGGCGGCGTCGAGCGCCTCGACCGGATCGGACTCGCGCCGGGCGATCCCGAGCTGGCGCTCGGCCTCCGCGAGGCGCGTGCGGGCATCGGCGCCGGCGAAGGCGCGGGCGCGCTCCATGGCGGCGCGGGCGACCGCGATCTGGCTCTCGGCGATGGCGATCGCGCCCGGCAGCGCTCCGCGCGCGCCCTCGAGCCGGTCCTCGGCGCGTCGGACCGCGGCGCGGGCGACCTCGAGCCGGTCCCGTGCGGCGCGCAGCCGGTCGCGCTCGGCGAACGGGTCGCCGGCGCGGGCGTCCCGCCCGACGAGGAGCGGCGAGGCGTCGCCGATCGCGACGCCGAGGGCGGAGGCCGCATCCGCATCGGTGGCCGCGTCGCGCTCGTGGCGCGCCGCCGCGAGCTCGGCGTCCAGCGCGGACGCCTCGGCGTCCCCCGCCTCGGCGGCCGCTGCGAGGTCGGGCTCGACGCGCTCGACGGCGGCCAGCTCGGCTCCGGCGCGTTCGAGCGCGTGCCCGGCACGCGCGAGCGCCGGTGCGACGGGACGCCCCGGTTCGGTGAGGTGGGCCTCGACCTCGGCGAGCGCGGCGCCGGCCCCCGCGAGCCAGCGCTCGGCCCGCCCGGCGGCCCCCTCCGCCGCGGCGAGCGCGGCGGCGTCGAATCGGGAGCGGAGCCGCTCGAGCAGTTGGCCTGCGGCGTCGTGGCGTTCCCGGACCCGTGCCTCACGCTCGCGCAGGGCGGGGAGGTCCTGGGCGGCACCGCGCTCGGCGGCCCGGCGCTCGGCGAGCCCCTGCTGGGCTTCGGCGAGGGCGCGATGGATCGAGTCGCACAGCGAGGCGATGCGGCTGCTCCAGGACCGTCGCTCGGCCGCCGTGTGCTCCTCGGCGTCGTCGAGGCGCTGCTGCAGCAGGAACGCCTCCCGCAGCCACCCGCGTGCCCGGGCGACCGCCTCGGCGAGGTCCCGCGCGACGTCCGGGCCGAACTCCGCGTCGGCGAAGCGCACCTCCTGGTCGGCCTCGCGCACCGCCTCGTCGGCGCGCACGAGACGCGCCTTGGCGCTCGTCTCCAGCTCATGCGCGGCCCGCCGGTCGACCGACTCCCGCCGCACGCCGACCCGTCTGAGGCCCACGACCGTGCCCACCAGCACGAGTGCGGCCGCGCCGATCCCGACCAGCGAGGGGACCACCCACTCGAGTCCGCCCATGCCGCGAGTCTAGGCACTTCGGCGCCCAACGGCTCGGGCGCGAACCGGGAGCCCGCCGAGCGCCCGCCGGGAATCCGGCGCGGAGCCTTGGCTGCGGCATCCGCCCGCCCCTAGCCTCGTCGCATGCGCGTGCTGTTGAAGCTCACCCTCGATTGCGATGCGAATGCCGCGTGGCGCGCGATCCGCAGCCCCGCCGTGCTCCGCGAGGTCGTCGCCCCCTGGCTCGACTTCGAGTCGCTGGAGGGCACCGGCTTCCCCGCGACCTGGCCGGAGGGACCGCACCGGTTGCGTGCCCTCGCGTTCGGCATCGCGCCCACGGGCGAGGAGATCATCGACGTCTCGTACCCGGGCGGGCTGCCGCCGGGCGTGAAGATGCTGCGCGACGGCGGCGGCGCCGTCTCGGGCCCGCTCGCGGCGTTCCGGCACTGGGACCACCGGATGGCGATCTCGCCGCTGCCCGACGGGCGGACGCTGTACCGCGACCAGCTCCGCGCGAGCGCCGGGGCGCTGGAGCCCCTGCTCTGGTACCCGACCTGGGCGTTCTGGCAGTACCGCGGCATGCGCCTGAAGCAGTTGGCGCCGACGTGGGCGTACGACCCGCCGGGCACGGCCGACGCCGACCGCGCGGCATCCGCCGCCGAAGCCGGGAGCGCGGCATGACCGCGACGCTCGGCGCCCTCCAGCTCGCGGACTGGCGTCGGCGCGTCTTCGGCCTCTACGCGGGGGTGCGGCACCTCAACTCCCACGACCCCGCGCAGGGACACGAGCTCTGGCGCTCGGGCCGCGACGACCTGTTCGCGGGTCACCCGCAGTCGCCCCTGCTGCCCGACGACCGGGCTCGGTTCACCGGCCTCACCGTGCCGCGCTACGACCCCGACTGGCGTTTCGAGCTCGAGGTGCGCCGGCCCGACGAGCCCGTCCGGATGGTCGTCGACAGCTCGACCGACGGGTCCATCCCCTTCTCGCTCGTCGGCACGGTCCGCATCCCGTACCTCGGCACGCTCGACGTGTGGCGGATCACGGCGTACGGCGGCGGGCTGTTCCTCCCGGTGAAGGACGGTCTCGCCGGCCAGCCGGGCGGCACCTACGGCGGCGGACGCTACCTGCTCGACTCCGTGAAGGGCGCCGACCTCGGCTCGGGCGCCGACGACGACAGCCTCGTCGTCGACTTCAACTTCGCCTACAACCCCTCGTGCGCGTACGACCCGTCGTGGTCGTGCCCGCTCGCTCCGCCCGGCAACACGGTCCGCGACGAGATCCCGGTGGGCGAGCGGATGCCGCGCTGAGGGCGCGCACAGGGTCGGCCCCGCGGCATCCGCTATGGTTGACGTCGGCGTGCGCGACGAACGCGCCGCCTGCGTCGTAGACACGCTCCCGGGCCGAGAGCCCGATGACTTCATACGGCGAACGGATTCGCCGACCGGCGTCTTCGCCATTCCCCACCGCCGGGCCCATCCGCCGCGTTCCGCGGCGCGCCCGGCCGTGCCATCCCGAACGGACCACCTTTGACGGACCTCACCTTCGGCGCGCTCGGCGTGCCCGCACCCCTCGTCGCGGCCCTCGCCGCCGACGGCAAGACCACCCCCTTCCCGATCCAGGCCGACACCCTGCCCGACACCCTCGCCGGGCGCGACGTGCTCGGCCGCGGCAAGACCGGCTCGGGCAAGACCATCGCCTTCGCGCTCCCCATGGTGGCGCGCCTCGGCACGTCGCTCGCCGGCGGCAAGCGCCGCCCCGGCCGCCCCCTCGGCCTCGTGCTCGCCCCCACCCGCGAGCTGGCCACGCAGATCACCCAGACGTTCGAGCCGCTCGCGGCCGCGTACGGCCTGAAGGTCACCACGATCTTCGGCGGCATCAACCAGACCCGCCAGGTCAGCGCGCTCAAGGCGGGCGTCGACATCGTCGTGGCCACGCCCGGCCGCCTCGAGGACCTCATGAAGCAGGGCTTCCTGAGCCTCGACGCGATCGAGATCACCGTGCTCGACGAGGCCGACCACATGGCCGACCTCGGCTTCCTGCCGGTCGTCACGCGCATCCTCGACAAGACCCCCCGCGGCGGGCAGCGCCTGCTGTTCTCGGCGACGCTCGACAACGGCGTCGACAAGCTCGTGAAGCGCTACCTGCAGAACGAGGTGCTCCACTCGGTCGACGAGGCGAACTCCCCCGTCGCCGCGATGACGCACCACGTCTTCGAGATCGACGACGTCGACGCGAAGAACGAGCTCGTGAAGACGCTCGCCTCGGGCACCGGCCGCCGCATCCTGTTCATGCGCACGAAGCACCACGCGAAGAAGCTCGCGAAGAAGCTGACCGAGCAGGGCATCCCCGCCGTCGACCTGCACGGCAACCTGTCGCAGCCGCAGCGCGACCGCAACCTCGCCGCGTTCGGCGACGGCTCGGTCAAGGTGCTCGTGGCGACGGATGTCGCGGCGCGCGGCGTGCACGTCGACCACGTCGAGCTCGTCATCCACGTCGACCCGCCCATGGAGCACAAGGCGTACCTGCACCGCTCGGGCCGCACCGCGCGCGCCGGCAGCGAGGGCGACGTGGTGACCGTCTGCCTGCCCGGCCAGAAGCAGGACCTCAAGACCCTGCTGCGCAAGGCCGACATCCGCGTCACGCCGCAGCAGGTGACCGCGGACTCGCCCGCCGTCGCGAAGCTCGTGGGCGACGTCGCGCCGTACGTGAAGCCCGCACCGCGCGAGGCACGTCAGCCGCAGGGCGGCGGGCGCTCGCAGGGCGCCAACGCCCAGCGCAAGCGCGCCGCACGTGCCGGCGAGCCCCAGCCCGCGGGCCAGGGTCGCCGCAGCCGCGGCCGCGGTCGCGGCGGCCAGTCCGACGTGGCGCCCGCCGCGCCGCGTCGCGACCGGTCGGGCCGGCCCGCCGAGGCGAAGGCGCACGCGCCGGGGCAGTCGGGCGGCCAGGGCCGCGCCGCGCAGTCGTCGAGCGCCCCGCGCGCGGCATCCGCTCGCCACGGCCAGAAGGCGCCGCTGCGCGTCGGCAGCCTCGTCTCGCCGTCGCGCTCCACGCGCACGAACCGTCGCGCCCAGGGCTGAGCCCCGAGCGATCCCGAACGGCTCCGCACCTCTCGGTGCGGGGCCGTTCGGCGTCTCGGCGGCGGCTCAGATGACGAAGTCCGGCCGCAGGTTCCAGGCGGTCGACGCCTCGAGTCGGGCGAGCAGCGCGAGCGCCGTGAGTCGCGCGTGGTCGTCGCTCACCGTGCTGTAAACGTCGATCGCGAGCGGCGGCGGCTCCCCGACGCGCGGCAGCTCGACCTCGGCCCACGCGCCCTCGGCGAGCGGCACCCGCGCGTGCAGGGTTCCGGCGCCCTGGACGCGCGAGTCGGCGGCGAGCGCGATCACCGCGAGCGCGTCGATGCGCGTCGCCGGGCTGCGCAGCACGATGGTCGCGCAGTACTCCACGGGCGGGTCGGTGCGGCGACCGGGCAGCGACGGCGGGCTCATGATGGCCGCAGGCTACGCCCGTGGGCTGAGCGGATGCCGCGTCGCGGCTGCTGCTCCGGGCGCCCGCCGGTCGCCTCCGCCCGAGCGCCGCCGCCGATTTCGCCGGTGACGGGAGGCCGGGTTAGCCTGAGGCGCATGAGCACCGAGGTCGCTGCCGAAGTCGTCATCCGCCCCGTCCGAGACACCGACGTCGAGGCGTTGGGCCGCGTGCACGCGCAGTGCTGGCACGAGGACTACGACACCCTGGTCGACGCCGCCACCCTCGCGAACCTCTCCCCGCGCCGCATGGCCGAGCTGTGGAACCACTGGATGAACCAGGGCGAGGAGTTCATCCACGTCGCCGCGCTCGTCGACAGCGAGATCGTCGGATTCGCCGGTGCCGGCCCCGCGCGCGACGCCGACGCGCCGCGCGAACGCGAGCTGTTTTTCATCCACCTGCTCGACGCGCACCACGGCAAGGGCATCGGGCAGAAGCTGTTCGACGCGGCCGTGGGCGACGACGCCGTCTACCTGTGGGTGCCGTCGGCGAACGAGCACGCGGTCGCGTTCTACGAGCGCAACGGCTTCACGGCCGACGGCGCCTCGCACGACGAGCCGTTCCTCGGCGAGACGATCCACGAGATCCGGATGGTGCGCTAGGCCGACGGCCCGGCCCGGCGCTTCCCGAGGGGCCGACTACGGCAGCGCGCCCACCGACGCGAGCGCCCGCCGGAGGAGCACGCCGCGGCCACCCTCCATCTCGGCGCCGAGCGCCTCGCTCGCCGCCTCCTCGGGCGTCACCCAGGTCACCTCGAGCGCGTCCTGTCGCGGCTCGCACGTGCCGGTGACCGGCACGACGTACGCGAGCGAGACCGCGTGCTGGCGCTCGTCGGTGAACGGCGACAGTCCGGGCAGCGGGAAGTACTCGGCGACCGCCGCGGGAACCGGGCTCGCGGGCAGGAGCGGGAACGCCATGGGCCCGAGGTCCTTCTCGAGGTGGCGGAAGAGCGCGTCGCGGATGGTCTCGCCGTACATCACCCGTCCCGACACGAGCGTGCGGGTCATTTCGCCGACGGCGTTGGCGCGCAGCAGCACGCCGACCTCGATCACCTGGCCCACGCCGTCGACGCGCACGGGCACGGCCTCGACGTAGAGCAGCGGGAGGCGACCGCGCACCTCGGCGAGCTCGATGTCGCTCAGCCAGCCCGGGTTGGCGGGCGGCTGCACGACCGGCTCATCGCCGGGGTTCCAGTCCGGGTCGGGTGTGCGCACGGCCATGCCTCGATTCTGCCCCACGAGCGCCCGGCTCGCGTGGAGGGCCGCGGAGGCGCCGCGGGGGGACGCGACACGCCGCCGCCCTGGCGGGGCCGGCGGCGTGTCGCGTCCCCTCGCCGGCACGGGCGGCCGGGGTACGATGCCCCGATGCGGATCGACGACGACGCGGTGCTGTGGTCGGCATCGCCGGCCGACCGGGCCGGCCGGCCCCTCCTGGTGCTGCTGCACGGCTACAACTCGCACGAGGGCGACCTGTTCGGCCTGAGCCCCTACCTGCCGCTGCAGCCGGCCATCGCGAGCCTGCGCGCGCCGATCCCCACCGGGTACGGCCACGCGTGGTTCCCGCTGCCCGAGCAGCTCGACAACGAACTGTCGACCGAGGACGCCGAGGCGGCCACGATCGCCGTGATCGAGTGGCTCGACCGCGTGGCGCCGGACGCGGCATCCGTCGGCCTGCTCGGCTTCTCGCAGGGCGGGGCCATGGCGATCGAACTGCTCCGGCGCGCGCCCGAGCGGTTCGCGTTCGCGGTGTCCCTCGCGGGGTTCTCGCTGCCCGGCGAACGTGCGGGCGACGAGCGGATGTCGCAGCTCGCGCCGCCCGTCTTCTGGGGTCGCGGCACGGCGGACGAGGTCATCCCCGCCGAGGCGGTCCGGCACACGCAGGCGTGGCTGCCGCGGCATGCGGAGGTCGACCAGCGCGTGTACGAGGGCCTCGGCCACTCGGTCTCCGAGCGGGAACTCGCCGACGTGACGGCGTTCCTCGCGGCGCGCTACGCGGCCTGAGCCGCGGCGGGGCGTCTCAGACGCCGGCGCCGCCGCCTCCGCCGCCGGCCTCCCGGCGGGCGGCGTCGCGCTCGGCGATGCGGCGCTTCTCGGCGCGGACGCCGGCCTGGCGCGCGCGCTCCTCGACGAGCCAGGCGGGCGGCGCGGCGAGCAGATCCTTGATCTCGGCCGTGGTGAGCGGCTGGTCGATGCCGGCGCGCGCGAGACCGGAGTTCGAGACGCCGAGCTTCGCGGCCACGACGCTGCGCGGGTGCGGGCCCTCGCGGCGGAGGGTCGCGAGCCACTCGGGCGGGTCGGCCTGCAGTGCGGCGAGCTCGGCGCGGCTGACCTCGCCGGAGCGGAACTCCTCGGGCGCGGCGTCGAGCAGGATGCCGAGCTTCTTCGCCGCCGTCTCGGGCTTCATCGTCTGGGAGGGGCGCGGCTTCGACTCGTTCACGCCTCCACGGTAGTCGGCTTCGTCACCGGCCGCAGGCGCCGACTACCCTGAGAGGGCCGCGGAGCGCGGCGGAAGGGGGCTGGCGTGGCGCTGCGGCTCGACTACGTCGCGGGCGTGAGCCCGGCGAAGTGGCTGCGCGCGTGGGCCGACCGGCGACCCGACCTGCCGCTCGAGGCCGAGCGCGTCGACGAATCCGCGCAGTGCGACCGGCTCCGCGCGGGTGAGGCCGACCTCGCCTTCGTTCGGCTCCCGGTCGATGAGACCGGCCTGCATCGCATCCGGCTGTGGGAGGAGCTCCCCGTCGCGGCCCTGCCGAAGGACCATCCGCTCGCCGAGGCCGACGACCTCGAACTGGCCGACCTCGCCGACGAGCCGCGAGCACCCGAGCAGGACGACCCGGCCATGACCCTCGAGCTCGTCGCCGCGGGCACCGGCTACGCGATCCTGCCCCACAGCCTGGCGCGCCTGCACCATCGCCGCGACGTCGTCGCGATCCCGGTGACGGATGCCGCGCCGACGCGCATCGCGCTGGTGTGGCGCGTCGAACGCGACGACGCCGACATCCAGGAGTTCGTCGGGGTGGTGCGCGGCCGCACCGCCCGGAGCTCGCGCGGTGCCGACGAGCCCGACGAGACCGCCGCTCCGCCCGCGAAGCCGGCCGCGGCGTCGCGCGACCGTCGGCAGCCCGCGGGGGGCCGCCGCTCCGGCGGCCGGTCGGGCGGCACCGGCCGTGGAGGCCGTCAGCAGCGGCGAGGCGGTCGACGCCGGTGAGCCGTCCCTTCCTCTTCATCTCGGCCCGCCCCGAGGTCGAGGCCGTCGGACCCGAGTACGAGTCCGTGCGCCGCGCGACGGGCCTCGACGCGGGTCGGCTCGAGCACCACCGGATCGACGTCGAGACGCTGGGCGACGCCGTGCCGGGGCGGTTCGCGGGGGTGATCGTCGGCGGCAGCCCGTACAACGTCACCACCCCGCACGAGCACAAGCATCCGGTGCAGCGCCGCGTCGAGGCCGACCTCGCGCGCCTGGCGGAACAGGCGCTCGAGACCGACCACCCGGTGCTGTTCACGTGCTACGGCATCGGCGTGCTCACCCTCGTGCTGGGCGGCGAAGTCGGCACCACGTATGGCGAGCAGGCGGCCGCGGTCGAGATCACGTTGACCGACGAGGGTCGGGCCGATCCCCTCCTCAGCGGATTGCCCGAGCGCTTCGACGCCCTCGTCGGCCACAAGGAGGCCACGGATCGGCTGCCCTCGGACGCCGTCCACCTCGCCGGGTCGGCGAGCTGCCCCGTGCAGGTCTACCGCGTGGGGCGCAATGTCTACGCGACGCAGTTCCACCCCGAGGTGTCCACGGCCGACTTCATCGCCCGCGCCGAGGTGTACCGTCACCACGGCTACTTCCCCGCGCGTGAGCTCCGCGCCGTGAGCGAGCGGCTCGCCGCGGCATCCGTCACCGAACCGCAGCGGATGCTGCGCCGGTTCGTCGAGCTCGCCGGCGGCTGAGCCGCCCCGCTGCGGTCGACCCGGACATGCCGAAGGCCCGGCCGACCAAGGTCGACCGGGCCCCCGGAGCTGCGCCGCAGATCAGGCGGTGCGCTTGTTGCGGTTCACGATGAGGCCGTAGATCAGCAGCACGATGATCGCGCCGCCGATGGCGAGCAGCCACGTCTGGATGCTCCAGAACTCCTCGAGGCCGACGCCGAACAGCACGCTGCCGAGCCAGCCACCGAGCAGGGCGCCCACGACGCCGAGCAGCAAGGTGATGAGCCATCCGCCGCCCTGCTTTCCGGGCAGGATGAGCTTGGCGATCGCCCCGGCGATGAGGCCGAGGAGGAGGAAAGCGAGGAAACTCATTGAGCACACTCCTTCTCTTGTGTGAGCCCAACTGTCCTCCTGAGAACCTCCTGAGTGCAAGTGGTTGCGCTCGCGTGTCGCGAGGCGCTATTCAGGCGAGGTGAGCGGCAGTCCGGGCCCGTGGGTCCTGCACGTCGACCTCGACCAGTTCATCGCGGCGGTCGAGGTGCTCCGGCGCCCGGAGCTCGCCGGCCGCCCGGTCATCGTCGGCGGTCGCGGCGACCCGACCGAGCGGGCGGTCGTGTCGACCGCCTCGTACGAGGCGCGCCAGTTCGGCGTCGGGTCCGGGATGCCGCTGCGCATCGCCGCGCGCAAGGTGCCCGATGCGGTCATCCTCCCGGTCGACACCGAGGCCTACGCCGCGGCATCCGCCGAGGTCATGGCGACGCTGCGAGCGCACCCCGGCGCCACCGTGCAGGTGCTCGGCTGGGACGAGGCGTTCGTCGGCCTCGACTCCGACGACCCCGAGCGCGACGCGCGCGACCTGCAGGCCGCCGTGCTCGCGCGAACCGGCCTGCACTGCAGCGTGGGCATCGGCGACACGCTCGTGCGGGCGAAGGTCGCCACCGGGTTCGGCAAGCCCGCCGGCGTGTTCCGGCTCACGGCCGACAACTGGGCGGCCGTGATGGGCGACCGGCCGGTGATCGAGCTGTGGGGCGTCGGGAGCAAGGTGTCGCGCCGCCTCGCCGCGCACGGCATCCGGACCGTCGGCGAGCTCGCTGCGGCCGACGAGACCGTGCTCGCGGGCGAGTTCGGGCCGCGGATGGGGCCGTGGTACGGGCAGCTGGGGCGCGGCGAGGGCGCCCGGGTCGTCGACGACACGCCGTGGGTCGCGCGCGGCCACAGCCGGGAGACCACCTTCCAACGCGACCTGGAGGATCCCGCCGACGTCCAGTCGGCGCTGCGGGAACTCGCCGCGCGGGTGCTCGACGATGTGGCGGCCGAGGGCCGGCCCGTCATCGGCCTCACCCTCAAGGTGCGCTACGCCCCGTTCGTCACGAAGACGTACCAGCGCCGCATCCCCGCGAGCTCCGATCGCGATGACGTGACGGCACGGATGCTGCAACTCGCCGGGGACCGGATCGAGCCCGGTCGCGCCATCCGCTTGCTCGGCCTTCGTGCCGAGATGCCGATGCCCGATGGTGCGCGCGAGGGACACACCCCGACCCGCAGCGGGTGGTGAGCCGGGCCGCCGGCTCACGCCGCGCGCCGACGACGGATCCACTTGTCGATCTCGGCCACGACGAGCACCGTCGCACCGACGAGGAAGGCCGTCAACCAGTCCCGGAGCGACAGCGGCACGAAGCCGAGGATCTGCTGGCCGGGCACCGTCCAGACGGCGAGCGCCTGCAGCACGACGGCGCCCAGCAGCAGCGGGTTCGCCCACGGGCGCAGGGCGAACACCGACCGTCGCTCGGAGCGCGCGGTGCCGGCCTGGAAGAAGTTGAGGAACGCGAAGACCGTCATCGCGAGCGTGCGCGCGTGCTCGATCTCGTAGCCGGCGTCGAGCGCGACGTGGAAGGTCACGAGCACGCACATGCCCATCCACACCCCCGTGACGACGATCCGCGTCCACACGTCGCGCGAGAGCAGCCCCGCGTCGCGGCGGCGGGGCGCCGCTTCGAGTTCGCCGCCCTCGCCCGGCTCGAACGCGATCGCGACGTCCTGGAGTCCGTTCAGCACGAGGTTGAACCAGAGCACCTGCACGGGGAGGAACAGCAGCGGGGTGTCGGTGAACAGGTTGAGCGCGACGGCGAGGGGCGCCGCGACGGCGTTCGCCAGCAGGAAGAACGCGACCTTGCGGATCGCGCCGAAGGTCACGCGACCCTGCTCGACGGCGTCGACGATGGTGACGAAGTCGTCGTCGGTGAGGACCATGTCCGCCGATTCGCGCGCGACATCCGTGCCGGATCGGCCCATCGCGACGCCCAGCGAGGCGAGCCGCAGGGCGGGCGCGTCGTTGACGCCGTCGCCGGTCACGGCGACGATCTCGCCGTGCTGCTGCAGTGCCGACACGATGCGGAGCTTGTCCTGCGGGGTGACGCGGGCGACGATCGAGGTCTCCTGGAGCCGTGCGACGAGTTCGTGGTCGCTGATCTCCGCCATCTCCGCGCCGGTGATGGGCGGACCGGACGACTCGATCCCGACCCGCTCCCCGATCGACGCGGCGGTCTTCGGGTGGTCGCCGGTGAGCATCTTCACCGCGATGCCCGCCGACCGGCACCGGCGGATGGCGTCGGCGACACCGGGTCGCGGCGGGTCCACCATGCCGACGAGGCCGAGGAAGGTGAGGCCGCCGGGCACGCCGAGCTCGGCGGGCAGGGGCTCGTCGGGGGCGAGTTCGCGCGCGGCGCACGCGATGACGCGCAGGCCGGCCTCGGCGAGCGCGTGCTCGGCCGCCTCGACGGCACGGGGGTCGACGGATGCCGCTCCCCCGCCATCCGCGACCGCCATGGCCGTCGACCAGTCCAGGATGGTGCGAGGTGCGCCCTTCACGTAGAGCACCCGGGTCCCGTCGGGGCGCACGCGCACGGACTGCGAGCTGCGCAGCTCGGGCTCGTACGGCAGGTGCGCGGCGGGTGGCGCGGCGAACTCGGCCGCCGTGACCGCGCCGGCGTGGATGGCCGCGCGGGCGATGGCCACGTCCACGGCGTCGCCCGTGAGGGTCCCGTCGCTGGGGTCGAGGTGGGCCTCGTTGGTCAGCGCACCCGCGCGGAGCACGTCAAGCGCGTCCGACGGCAGGTCCGGCGCTTCGGCCCCGACCGTCCTGATGCCGCCCGGAGTCCACACCCGCTCGACGGTCAGCCGGTTCTCGGTGATCGTGCCAGTCTTGTCGGAGGCGATGACCGTCGTGGATCCGAGCGTCTCGACCGCGGGCAGCGACCGGACGACGGCGTGCTTGCGCGCCATCCGGGTCACGCCGATGCTCATCGCGACCGTGAGCGCGACGGGCAGCCCCTCGGGGATCGTCGCGACGGCGAGCGCGATCGAGGTGAGCAGCGCGTCGCCCGGCGTGAGGCCGACGACGAGGCCGGCGACGAGCACGAACAGGCCGACGAACCCGACGACCCAGCCGATGCGCTTCTCGAGCCGGTCGATGATGAGCTGCAGGGGCGTCTGGGTGCGGACGCTCCGCACGAGCCGGTCGATCTCGCCGAGCTGCGTGGCGGCCCCGGTCGCGATGACGAACCCGCGGGCGCGTCCCGTCGCCACGAGCGTGCCGCCGAAGGCGAGCTCGCGGTCGCCGGCCTCCGCGCCCGCCGCCTTCGACACCGCGACGGACTCGCCGGTCAGCATCGACTCGTCGACGCGCAGCCCGGTGGACTGCACGAGGCGCAGGTCGGCGGGCACCTTGTCGCCGCTCTCGAGCAGCACGACGTCGCCGGGCACGAGCGCCGAGGCATCCACCATCGACGTCACGCCCGCCCGGACCACCCGGGCGCGCGGCGCGGTGAGCGACTGCAGCGCCGCGACCTCGCGTTCGGCCTTGCTCTCCTGCCAGTACCCGATGGCGGCGTTGCCGACGAGCACCAGCAGGATCGAGACGGTGTCGATCCAGCGCTGCAGCAGCGCCGTCACCGTCGCCGACACGAGCAGCAGGAAGATCAGCGGGCTGAGGAACTGCCGCAACAGGATCCGCCACGGACTCGCGGCGCGGTGCACGCCCAGCACGTTGGGGCCGTACTGCGCCAGGCGGCGCGCCGCCTCGTCCGGCTGGAGCCCCACGCCGGGATCGGGCAGGTCGTGGAGGACATCGGGTCCGGGTCGGCGTGTCGGGGCGTCGGCCATGCCCCCAGCCGACCACGTCGTCGAGACCGGCGCGAGTGGCGAAGGTCCCCCGCCGGGTCGAGACCGGATGCCGCGGGACGTTCGCCTCGACTCGCCGCACCCCCATGCGAGAGGGTGGAAGGACGACGGTCAACCGGAGGATGAGATGCACGAGACGACAGTGGTGGGTTGGGACGCGAGCGAGACCGCCGAGCGAGCGCTGGAGTGGGCGATCGCGCGGGCCGAGATGCAGGCGGAGGGCCGACGACGGCTGCGCCTGGTCCGGGCCGTGGACGACACCGGGCTCGCGGGCGACGACGACGAGACGCGCGCCGAGTTGCAGCGGGCCGAGGTCGACGTGGCCGAACGCGCCGAGCGGATCCGGGCCGAGCATCCCGGTCTCGAGGTCGAGGCCGCAGCCGTCCGCGGCGAGCCCGGCGACGTGCTCGCCGATCGAACGGGCGACGACTCCCTCGTCGTGGTCGGCGCGGAGAACGGGCGCACCGACGAGTACTGGCACAGCTCGCGCCTCGGTCCGCGCCTGGCCGGAGCCGCCGACGGCCCGGTCGCGGTGATCCCGGTCGGCGACGTGCTCGAGCGCTCGGGCGTCATGGTCGCCGTCGACCACGGCGAGACGGCCGAGCGGCTCTGCCGGCTCGCGGCCGACTACGCCGCCAAGCGCGGCGAGACGTTGCACGCCGTCCACGTCGGCGCCCGCACGCACGACGTCGCCCAGGACACCGAGGTCCTCGACCACGCGCTCGCGCCGGCGCTCGCCGACCACCCGGATCTCGCGGTCGAGCGCCACGTCGACTCCGGCCCGACGGCGCCCGCGCTGCTCCGTCGCGCCCGCGAGCACGCGACGGTGTTCGTCGGATCCCGGCAGCTCGGCACGGTCCGGCGGATGTTCCTCGGCTCGGTGAGCCACGCCCTCGTGACCAACGCGCGCTGCACGACCATCGTCGTGCCGCCCCTGAGCGGGCTGCACTCCGAGGACGACGCGACCCGCGCCTGACCCCGAGACGACGGAAGCCCCTCCGCGAGGAGGGGCTTCCGTCATGTGGCGGTACCGGTGGGATTTGAACCCACGGTGGGCTTTCACCCACACAACTTTTCGAGAGTTGCACCTTAGGCCGCTCGGACACGGTACCGGGATCGATGATAGCCGGATCGTCCGCGCGGTCCAAAACGAGCCGGCGGGCGAGGGGGCGAGCGGATGCCGCTACGCCGCCAGTTGCGCGGCGACCACCGCCGCGTCCTCGCCGACGCCGAGCAGCAGCGGCGACTTGCGGGTCCGCATCCACGGCACCCCGGTGAAGTACAGTCCGGGCGCGACGGTGCTCGCACCCTCGCGCTGGATGGGCAGGCCGAGCTCGTCGACGACGCCCGGGATGCCGATCCAGCGGTAGTCGGGCCGGAACCCGCAGGCGACGACCACGGCCGAGAACTCCGCCAGGCGGGGGGCCGGTGCCGCGGGCACGCTGCCCGGCGGCATCCGGGGAAGGTCGGGGACGGGCACCGACATCCGCTCGGCCGCCTGCGCGATCAGGCGGCAGATCACCGCCCAGCCCTCGTCGCCGGCGCGGACCGACTCGGCGAGGTCGTCGGCGACGACGAGGCGGCCGTCGTCGACGCCCACGATGTGCCCGAGCAGCTCGGCCCCCGCCGCGGCGAGCGTGCGGAGGTTGAGGTCGTGGCCGCCGGCGCGACCGGTGACGAGCGGGTTCGGCGAGAGCCGGGCGGCCGAGGTCGGCAGCCGGGCGGCGGTCTGCTCGAAGAAGCCGGCGTCGATCAGCCAGTCGATGCCGTCGCGGTCGCCGACGCGCCGCGGCATCGCCGGTGCACGCCCGGCCGACAGCACGACCTCGCGACCGGCGAGGAGGAGTTCCTCGGTGAGCTGCCCCGCGGTCTGCCCGCCGCCGATCACGAGCACGCGCCCGTCGGGCACCGACTCGGGCGAGCGGTACGACGTCGAGCCGATCACCGGCACGTGGCGCGCGAGGTCGTCGACCACCGCGGGGCGGCGCTCCCGGTGGTAGGCGCCCGTGCAGGCGACCACGCGTCGCGCGCGCACGGGTCCGCCCTCGGTCTCGGCGACGAAGCCGCGATCGGCCGCCCGGAGCTCTTCGACGCCGGCGTGCTCGATGACGGGCGCGCCGAACGAGCCGCGGTACCGGCGCAAGTGCGCGATGATGCCCTCCCGGGTCAGGTAGCCCGCGGGATCGTCGCCGTCGTAGGCGCCGCCGGGCAGTCGGATCGTGTGGTTGGGCGTGACGAGCGTGAAGCTGTCCCACCGCAGGTACCACGCCGCGCCGGCGCGCTCGCGGTCGACGACGACGTGGTCGACGCCCGCCGCCATCAGCTCGTGGCTCACCGCCAGGCCCGCCTGCCCGGCGCCGACGACGAGGACGTCCGTGTCCGCCAGCATGGCGCCAGCGTAGGCCGGGCGCCGCGGCGCCGGTAGCCCCTCGGAGCGTCCAGCCGGTGCTCAGCGGTCGTTCAGCCCACGGCAATAGCGTCGCCGCGTGCCACACCAACCCGATCGTCCGCCCGGCGCCGCCGCGGCATCCGCCGTCGTCACCGTCGCCGTGCTCGGGGGTGCCGTGCTCGCCGCGCGCGCCGCGTGGCGGCGGTTCCGTGCGAGCATCACGCGCAACAGCCTGATCCTCAACGAGACGCTGCCCGTGCATTCGAAGTGGTGGCGCGACCACGCCAAGGTCCGCGGCGAGATCCTCTACGTCGCGATGGGCGACAGCGCGGCGCAGGGCATCGGGGCGAGCCGACCGGACCACAGCTACGTCGGCGTGCTCGCTCGGCTCATCCGCGACACCACCGGGCGGACGGTGCGCGTGGTGAACCTCAGCGTCTCGGGCGCGACGACGGCGCTCGCCGTGCAGGACCAGCTGCCGAAGCTCGCGAAGTACCGCCCCGACGTGATGACCGTGTCGATCGGCGCCAACGACATCGCGAAATGGGACCCCGAGGCGTTCGAGGCGAACCTGCGGGCGATCCTCGATGCGGTGCCCCCGCACGCGCTCGTCGCCGACCTGCCGTTCTTCTACTTCCCGCACAACGAGCGCAAGGTCGCCGTGGCGAACGAGATCCTGCGCCGGCTCGTCGACGAGCGCGGCCTCGCGCTCGTGCGCCTCCACCGCGAGACGCGCCTGCGGGGTTTCCGCCGCATCTTCACCCACTTCGCGAACGACTGGTTCCACCCCAACGACCACGGGTACCGGGTGTGGGCCGACGCGTTCCGGCCGGCCGTGCTCGCCACCCTCGCCGAGCGGTTCCCCGCGGGCGACGACGAGACGGATGCCGCGGCCGGGGTCCCCGCGGATGTCGGGGGCCGCGCCTAGGCTTTCGAGCATGCCGAAGCCCACGACCGCGTTCCGTTGCACCGAGTGCGGCTGGAGCACCGTCAAGTGGGTCGGCCGATGCGCCGAGTGCCAGCAGTGGGGCACCGTCGTCGAGTCGGGCACCGAGACCGGCATCACCCGCAGCCTGCAGCCGGTCGCGCCGTCCTCCGCGAGGGCCGCGCGGCCGATCGGGCAGATCGAGGCGGAGCACACCGCCCATCGGCCGAGCGGCATCGGCGAGTTCGACCGGGTCCTCGGCGGCGGCATCGTCGCCGGTGCCGCGATCCTCCTCTCGGGCGAACCCGGCGTCGGCAAGTCGACCCTCCTGCTCGAGGTGGCCGCGCGGGTCGCGGCGACCGGGCGCCGCGTGCTCTACGTGAGCGCCGAGGAGTCGACGGCGCAGGTGCGCCTGCGGGCCGGCCGCACCGGCGCGCTGCACGACGAGCTCTACCTGGCCGCCGAGACCGATCTGGCGACCATCCTCGGCCAGGTCGACGAGGTGCAGCCCGACCTGCTCATCGTCGACTCCGTGCAGACGGTGTCGAGCTCGCTCTCCGACGGTCTGCCGGGCCAGCCGAGCCAGGTCCGCGAGGTCGCGTCGACCCTCATCCGCGTCGCCAAGGAACGGCAGCTGCCCGTGCTCCTCGTCGGCCACGTCACGAAGGACGGCACGATCGCGGGCCCGCGGCTGCTCGAGCACCTCGTCGACGTCGTCTGCCAGTTCGAGGGCGACCGCCAGACCGCGCTGCGCTTCGTGCGGGCGCTCAAGAACCGCTTCGGACCGACCGACGAGGTCGGCTGCTTCGAGATGACCGGCGACGGCATCGCCGAGGTGCCCGACCCGTCCGCGCTGTTCCTCAGCCGGTCCCGCACCGCCGTGAGCGGCACCTGCGTGACCGTCGCCCTCGAGGGGCGACGGGCGCTCCCCGTCGAGGTGCAGGCGCTCGTGGTCGCCACGAAGGCGCCGCAGCCCCGCCGGGTGGTGAACGGCGTCGACCCGTCGCGGGTCGCCATGATCATCGCGGTGCTCGAACGCCGCGCGGGCCTCCGCCAGCTCGGCGAGCACGACGTGTACGTCTCCACGGTCGGCGGCGTGCGGCTCGTCGAACCCGCGGCCGACCTCGCCATCGCCATCGCCATCGCGAGCGCCATGCGCGACCGGGCGGTGCCGCACGACCTGGCCGCCGTCGGCGAGATCAGCCTCGCGGGCGAGGTGCGACCCGTCACGTCCGCGAAGCAGCGTGGCTCCGAGGCGCGTCGCCTCGGCTACCGCGACCTGCTCGACGACGACCTGGGCAGCGTCCGGGCCGCGGTCGAGCGGGCCATGATGGTCGCGACCGGCGCCCGCGAGCGCGAGTTCGACGCCGCGTTCTGATCGAGAGCGCGCCGCGGCGGCGCGAGTCGCCGCGCGAAGCCGGCGCCTCGCGAACCTACGCTTCGAGCGCCTTCAGCAGCTCGGCGGGTGACGCCTGCATCGGGTGCGGGCCGGCGATGTCGAGGAACACCGTCGTGATCGTCGACTCGTAGCGCTTGAGGAAGGTGCGGAGCCACGCCGGGCTCTGCAGGCCCACCGCGGGCGGCAGGTTCGCCGGCTTGTTCGCCGCGTCGCTGAACAGCAGCAGCGCCACCTCGCCCGTCCGCGGATCGCGGTAGGTCCACACCTCGCCGCCGTCGAGCGGCTTGTCGCGCGGACCCGGCTTCATCAGCGGCACCACGGTGTTGCCGTGCCGCAGCGCGAGCGCCACCGCCGCCATGTCCTGCCGCTCGAGCGCCTCCGCGAGCGCCTGGGAACGGAACTCCACGGGCTCGCCGCCCTTCGCACGCTTTCCACCGGCCATCCGACGAGCCTAACCGGCCGCGGCGCGCGAGGCGCAGAGGGAGCGCACCGCCTCCCGTCACCCGAAGACGGGAGACGGTGCACTGATGGTGTCTTCCTGCTCGCAAGGGCGATGCGAGCCGGCGCCCCCACCCGGAAACGGAACCGGGCCGTTCCCGGAGCCGCGCGTGCGCGACCCACGTCGAATCTATCGAAGGCCCCGCCCCCGGTCCTGTCGGCACTTCAGGGGACACCGCGCACCGCGCGAGCCGCCGTCACCGCGGCGATCGCGGATCAGTAGAGCAGGAACTGCTTGGTCGTCTCGGACGCGAACCCGTCCACCGTGACGCCGAGGTGGTACGACGCTCCCCCGCCCGGGGCGGCGGCGCGCTCGGCGTCGCACGTGTCGGGGCTCGAGCGCGTGCGGTCCCACACGAGCGGCGTGCTCGATGACACGGGCGTGCCCGGCTCGAGCGACACGACCGCGTCGACCGGGTCGACCTGGCAGTCGGTCGACGACCAGTACACCTCGTCGCCGCTCTGCACGGTGAACGCCTGCGCCTTGGTGCCGACGTTCATCACGCAGACGTTCGGCCCCGTGTTCGTGATCGTCACCGACAGCTGCGGCTGCTCGCCGGTGGCGTACACCGCGGCATCCGTCACCGCCTCGACGGTGATCTGCGCGTCGGTGCAAGGCGCGCCGTCGACGGGCTCGACGGCCGGTTCGGGCGTGGCGGCGGGGTCGTCGGACGGCGGTGCCGTGGCGACCGGGGCGGACGGCTCGGCGGACGCGGGCGTCGTCTGCGCGACCTCATCGCCCTGGCTCGCGCCCGGGCGCACGATGACGAGCACGATCGCGATGATCACCGCGACGAGACCGAGGAGCACCATCGCCCGGCGGCGACGGTAGACGCTCGCGGGCAGGCGCCCCTGCGTGGTGCGATTCTCGGACATGGCCACAGGCTACGGCCGCCCGCCGACCTCGGACCGACGGTCGCCCGGCGCGCCGGACGGGCGGTGAGGAACGCTCAGAGGACTTTCAGCATCCGGGTGTTGCCGAGGGTGTTCTGCTTCACGCGGGCGAGGTCGAGGAACTCGGCGACGCCCTCGTCGTGGGAGCGGACGAGCTCCGCGTACAGGGCCGGATCGACCGACTCGCCGCCCATGTCCTCGAAGCCGTGGCGGCCGAAGAACGCGACCTCGAACGTGAGGCAGAACAGGCGGGTGAGGCCGAGCTCTCGCGCGTCGCCCTCGAGCGCGTCCAGCAGTGCGTGCCCGACGCCCCGCCCGAGCCAGTCGTCGCGCACTGCGAGCGTGCGCACCTCGCCGAGGTCCTCCCACATCACGTGGAGCGCCCCGCACCCGATCACCGACCCGTCGGCGGCCTCGGCGACGCGGAACTCCTGCACGTCGCCGTACAGGTCGACGCGCTCCTTGCCGAGCAGGATGCGGCGCGCCACCAGCGGCTCCACCAGCTCGACGATCGTGGGGATGTCGCGCGTGCGCGCCTTGCGCACGGTGAAGGGCGGCTGCGTCATCCGCTCATCGTATTGCGCGGCGCCCGACGTCTCGCATTCGGCACCCGCGGGGACGGCGAAGGGGCGGATGCCGCGGCATCCGCCCCTTCGAACCGCGTGGCTACTGGCCGGCCGCCAGGTCGGGCGTGGCCGGGCCGGTGCCGATCGCGGCGCCGGTGTTCACGCCGACGCCGACGGGCAGGGCCCGCTGCGTGGTCGTGAAGACGAACTCGCCGTCGCGGAAGTCGACGTGCACGTGGTCGCCCGAGTTGAGCTCGCCGTGCAGGATCTTCTCGGACAGGCGGTCCTCGACCTCGTGCTGCACCGCGCGACGCAGCGGGCGGGCGCCGAGGGCCGGGTCGAACCCGACCTCGATGAGCCGCTCCTTGGCCGCGGTGGTGAGCTCGACCGTCATGTCGCGGTCGAGCATGCGCTCGCCCAGTCGCTTGATGAACAGGTCGACGATCTGGAGGAGCTCCTCCTTCGACAGCTGCGGGAAGACGATGATCTCGTCGACGCGGTTCAGGAACTCGGGCTTGAAGTGCTTCTTCAGCTCCTCGTTCACCTTCGCGCGCATGAGGTCGTAGCCCGTGCGGGTGTCGCCCTCGACCTGGAAGCCGACGGGGCCGCCCGAGATGTCCTTCGTGCCGAGGTTCGTCGTCATGATGATGACGGTGTTCTTGAAGTCCACGACGCGACCCTGGCCGTCGGTGAGGCGGCCCTCCTCCAGGATCTGGAGGAGCGAGTTGAAGATGTCGGGGTGGGCCTTCTCGATCTCGTCGAAGAGCACGACGCTGAACGGCTTGCGGCGGACCTTCTCGGTGAGCTGGCCGCCCTCCTCGAAGCCGACGAACCCGGGAGGGGCGCCGAAGAGTCGCGAGACGGTGTGCTTCTCGCCGTACTCCGACATGTCGAGCGAGATCATGGCCGCTTCGTCGTCGAAGAGGAACTCGGCGAGCGCCTTGGCCAGCTCGGTCTTGCCGACGCCCGTGGGGCCGGCGAAGATGAACGAGCCGGAGGGACGCTTCGGGTCCTTGAGCCCCGCACGCGTGCGGCGGATCGTCTTCGACAGGGCGGAGATCGCCTCCTCCTGGCCGATGACGCGCTCGTGCAGCGCCTTCTCCATGAAGACCAGCCGCGAGCTCTCCTCCTCGGTGAGCTTGAAGACCGGGATGCCGGTGGCCTGGGCGAGCACCTCGGCGATCAGGCCCTCGTCGACCACGGCGGTGGTCTTGACGTCGCCCGACTTCCACTGCTTCTCGAGGCGGAGCCGCTCGCCGAGCAGGTTCTTCTCCTCGTCGCGCAGCGACGCGGCCTTCTCGAAGTCCTGCTCCTCGATCGCGGTCTCCTTCGCGGCGCGGACCACGGCGATCTTCTCGTCGAACTCGCGCAGCTCCGGCGGCGACGACAGGATCGACAGGCGCAGGCGGGCGCCGGCCTCGTCGATCAGGTCGATGGCCTTGTCGGGCAGGAACCGGTCGCTGATGTAGCGGTCGGCGAGGTTCGCCGCGGCGACGATCGCGCCGTCGGTGATCGACACCTTGTGGTGCGCCTCGTAGCGGTCGCGCAGCCCCTTCAGGATGTTGATCGCGTGGGGCAGGCTCGGCTCGGCGACCTGGATCGGCTGGAAGCGGCGCTCGAGCGCGGCATCCTTCTCGAAGTGCTTGCGGTACTCGTCGAGCGTGGTCGCGCCGACGGTCTGCAGCTCACCGCGGGCGAGCAGCGGCTTGAGGATCGACGCGGCGTCGATCGCGCCCTCGGCGGCACCCGCACCCACGAGGGTGTGGATCTCGTCGATGAAGACGATGATGTCGCCGCGGGTGCGGATCTCCTTGGTGACCTTCTTCAGGCGCTCCTCGAAGTCGCCGCGGTAGCGGGAGCCGGCGATCAGCGAGCCGAGGTCGAGCGAGTAGAGCTGCTTGTCCTTCAGCGTCTCGGGGACCTCGCCCTTGACGATCGCCTGCGCGAGGCCCTCGACGACGGCGGTCTTGCCGACGCCGGGCTCGCCGATGAGGACGGGGTTGTTCTTGGAGCGGCGCGAGAGGATCTGCATGACCCGCTCGATCTCCTTCTCGCGGCCGATCACCGGGTCGAGCTTCGACTCGCGGGCGGCCTGCGTGAGGTTGCGACCGAACTGGTCGAGGATCTGCGAGCCGCCCTGCGGCGCCTGCTGCTCGTTGGCCCCGACCTGGACCTGCTCCTTGCCCTGGTAGCCGGAGAGGAGCTGGATGACCTGCTGGCGCACCCGGTTGAGGTCGGCGCCGAGCTTCACGAGCACCTGGGCGGCGACGCCCTCGCCCTCGCGGATGAGGCCGAGGAGGATGTGCTCGGTGCCGATGTAGTTGTGGCCGAGCTGCAGCGCCTCGCGCAGCGACAGCTCGAGCACCTTCTTCGCGCGCGGCGTGAAGGGGATGTGCCCGGTCGGCTGCTGCTGGCCCTGGCCGATGATGTCCTGGACCTGCTCGCGGACGGCATCGAGCGAGATGCCCAGGGACTCGAGCGCCTTCGCGGCCACGCCCTCACCCTCGTGGATGAGGCCGAGCAGGATGTGCTCGGTGCCGATGTAGTTGTGGTTGAGCATCTTGGCCTCTTCTTGGGCCAGGACGACGACACGACGGGCTCGGTCCGTGAATCTCTCGAACATCATCATCTCCTCGTCGACGCGGTCGGGGCGTCGATACATCAACGGTAACCACCGGGACTCGGCCACGGGCCCGTGTTCGCCGTGGGCGCACCGTGGCTTGACCGGGGTGGGCGCCATCCGTAACATATCGATCGTCGATAACAACGAATATCGATACGCACCACTCGACCCGACCCCGGAGGAACCATGACCGCCCCCGACGCCACGACCCGCCTCGACCGCAGCGACACGATCGGCATGTACGCGACCGTCGGCATCGCCCTCATCGCCGTCATCGCCACGATCTGGCGGGTGGCGATCCGGCTCGCGGAGGTCCTGCCGCTCCGAGACGTCCCCGTGCTCGTGCCGTTCTTCGACGAGCGCGCCGAACTCCCGATCGGCCCCGACGGCGCGCCCGTCGCGGTGGGCGTCGACCAGGCCGTCGTCACCGTGCCCGAACCGGCCGCCGCGACCGGCTTCGCGTTGGTGGCCGAGCCGCTCGTCCACGGCGCGACCGTCGTCGCGGGCATCGCCCTCTTCGCGCTCTTCTGCTGGAACCTGGCGCGCGGCCGGGCGTTCTCGCGCGGCAACGTCCGGATCGTGCTGTGGGGCGCCGGCGTGCTCGCCGCGGGGTGGCTGCTCGGCAGCATCCTCACGAACATGACCGTCAACGGCGCACTCTCTGCGGTCAGCGACTACACCTACGAGGGCATCACCTTCAGCACCGACTGGGCCGTCCCCTTCGCCATCCTCGCGCTCGGCGCCGTCGGCGCCGCGTTCCAGGTCGGCGCGCGCCTCCAGCGCGACACCGAGGGGCTCGTCTGATGGCGCCCGCCGAGGTCGACGAGGTCCACGACGTCCACTGCCGGCTCGACGAGCTCCTCGCCGAACGCGGCCTGACCCTGACCCGGCTCGCCGAACTCGTCGGCGTGAGCGTCGTGAACCTCAGCGTGCTGAAGAACGACCGGGCCCGCGCCATCCGCTTCTCGACGCTGCAGGCGATCTGCCGGGCGCTCGACTGCGAGATCGGCGACCTGCTCGTACTGCGCCGAGCGGATGCCGCGGGGCCGGCGGTCGACGCGGTGCGCGCCGGCTGACCGGCTCGACGCACCCCGAGCCCGCGTGGTTGGATGCACGCATGCCCAGACTCGTGCTCACCGTCATCGGAGACGACCGCGCCGGCCTCGTGGAGGCGCTCGCCGAGACGATCGGCGCCCACGGCGGCAACTGGGAGCGGAGCCAGATGGCCGAGCTCGCGGGCCAGTTCGCGGGCATCGTCGTCGTGTCGGTGCCCGACGGCCGCGAGGAGGCGCTCCGCTCGGCGCTCGCGGGACTGGACGGGCTCCTCGACGTCACGGCGCACCCGGGCGTCGAGGAGGCCGGCGAGTCCGCGCCCGACGGATGGGCCGAGCTGCGCATCGACCTCGTGGGCAGCGACCAGCCCGGGATCGTGCGCGACGTGTCGTCGGCGCTCGCCCGGCACGGTGTCAGCATCGAGACGATGCACACCGAGCGGCGCGACGCACCGATGGCCGGCGGCCGGCTGTTCGAGGCGCACATCGTCGCGCGCGTGCCGACGGGCACCGAGCCCGTGGCCGTGCGCGACGAACTCGAGCAGCTCGCGGCGCGCCTGCTCGTCGACCTCACGATCGACTGACTCCGGGCCCGCGCCGGTCCGATCGGCGAGCTACTTGATGGGCACGATGACGACGGCGTCGCCGATCGTCACCTCGAGCGGCTCGGTGGTCGTCACGTCCATGGGCGTGGAGAACACGGTCGTGTGGGGCACGAAGTCCATCGTGCACGGCCGGTTCGGCTGCTCGGGCAGCACGGCCTCGACGGCGTTCCCCTCCCCGGCCTCCGCGGTCACGCGGAGCTCCGTCGGCACCACGGGGCACGTGGACGAGCCCCAGATCGTGATCGCCAGGCGACCGCCGTCGCGCAGCCAGGTCACGTAGGGCTCGTCGCCGGTCGGCTCGGCGACCTCCTCCTCGGGCTCCTCCTCGCCCTCGGCGCCGGATTCGTCCTCCGACTCGACGTCGGCGCCCTCGTCCGTCTCCTCCTCGATGACGGGCAGGCCCGGGTAGTCCTCGATGGGCCCCGACCCGGGCGCGCACCCGGCCAGGAGGAGCACCGACGCCAGCGCGGCGACGGCGAGCGGAAGACGGCGGACGGCGAGCTGCGGGTCGGCCATGCGCACATGCTAGCCCCGCGGCATCCGTCGTCGGCAGTGCCGCACGCCGGGAATCGCCTCGGAACCCGAGCGTAGGATTCGCAGCATGAGCAACCTCGAGCGTGATCCCGTCGAACTGCTCTGCCCGCCCGAGGCGCCCGAGGGGCCGGCGGTGCAGGTACTCGAGTACCGCGAGGTGCCGCTCGGCGGCCCGCGCGCGATGCCCGTGCGGCGCACGCTGCCGCAGCGGGGCCGCACCACGATCGGCGCGTGGTGCTTCGCCGACCACTACGGCCCCGATGACGTCGCCGAGACCGGCGGCATGGTCGTGCCGCCGCATCCGCACACCGGGCTGCAGACCGTCAGCTGGCTGTTCGAGGGCGAGATCGAGCACCGCGACTCGACGGGCAGCCACGAGCTCGTGCGTCCCGGCGGGGTCAACCTGATGACGGCCGGGCGCGGCATCTCGCACTCCGAGGTGTCGACGCCGGGCACGACGCGGCTGCACGGCGTGCAGCTCTGGACGGTGCTGCCGGAGGACTCGCGGCACGTGGCGCCGTTCTTCGAGCACGCCGACACCTCGCCGTTCCAGGTGGGAGATGCGACCGTCCGGGTGTTCACGGGCGAGCTCGCGAACGGCCGGCCCGAGGCCGCCGACGCGACCACGGATGCCGCGGCCTCGCCGGTCACGGTGTTCAGCCCGCTGCTCGGCGCTCAGGTCGACCTGCCGGCGGGCGGCGTCGTCGACCTGCCGCTCGATCCGACGTTCGAGCACGGCGTGCTCGTCGACGCGGGGCCGGTCTCGATCGGGCTCCCGGGCACGGATGCCGCCACCGAGGTCCCCTGGGCGCAGCTGGCCTACCTCGAGCCCGGCCACGACCGGGTGCGCCTGCGGGCCGACACGGACCCGGTGCGCGTGGTGCTGCTCGGCGGCGTGCCGTTCGGCGAGGAGATCGTCATGTGGTGGAACTTCATCGGCCGCTCGCACGAGGAGGTCGTGGAGTTCCGGCGGCGCTGGGAGTCGGACGTGATCGACCGGAACGACCCGGACGGCCCGTTCGGCACCGTGCCCGGGTACGACGGGGCCCCGCTGCCCGCGCCCGAACTCCCGACGGTGCGCCTGCGACCGCGGCGCTGACGCGCCGATGGCCGGCACCGCGCGGGGCGGTACCGGCCGTCGACTCGAGCAGCCCTCAGGCCACGGCGACCTGCGGGGCCGCGACCGTCTGCTCGACCTCGACCGGGCGGCGGCGCACCCACCGCTTGAGGGCGATGACCGTGAGGGCGGCCACCACCGTGCCGGCGAGGATCGCGACGACGAACATGAGCAGGTTGCCGATCGCGAAGAACACGAAGATGCCGCCGTGCGGGGCCTGCGAGGTCACGCCCGCGCCCATGCAGATCGCGCCGGCGACGGCGCCGCCGAGGATCGAGGCCGGGATGACGCGGAACAGGTCGGCCGCGGCGAACGGGATGGCGCCCTCGGAGATGAACGCGGCGCCGAGCAGCCACGCCGCCTTGCCGTTCTCGCGCTCGACCGGCGTGAACAGGCGGCGGTCGAGCACGGTGGCGAGGGCCATCGCGAGCGGCGGCACCATGCCGGCCGCCATGACCGCGGCCATGATGGTCCACGGCACCTGGTTGTCGATCGAGCCCGCGCCGAGACCGGCGACCGCGAACGAGTAGGCGACCTTGTTGACGGGACCGCCGAGGTCGAAGCCCATCATCGCGCCGAGGATCAGTCCGAGCACGATCGCCCCGGCGCCGGTGAGGCCCGACAGCCAGTCGTTCAGCGCGGTCGACAGGCTCGCGATCGGGCCGCCGAGCACGACGATCATGAGACCGGATGCGGCGATCGAGGCGACGAGCGGGATGATCACGACGGGCATGAGGCCCGCGAGCCAGCGCGGCACGTTGAGGCGGGCGAACCAGAGCGCCACGACACCCGCGAGGATGCCGCCGACGAGGCCGCCGATGAAGCCGGCGCCCATGAGGCCCGCGACGGCGCCCGCGACGAAGCCGGGCGCGATGCCGGGCCGGTCGGCGATCGCGTAGGCGATGTAGCCGGCGAGCGCCGGGACGAGGAAGCCCATCGAGATGGCGCCGATGGTGAAGAACACCGCGCCGAGGTACTCGAGGAAGCCGCCGTCGGGCAGGTTGAACAGCGAGTTGCCGAGCACGACCTCCTGCGCGTTGTCGGTGATGTCGTACCCGCCGAACAGGAAGCCGAGGGCGATGAGCAGGCCGCCGCCGGCGACGAACGGGATCATGTAGCTGACGCCCGTGAGCAGCACGCGCTTGATCTTCTGCCCGAGGTGCTCGTTCGCCTGGGACTCGGCGGCGCTCGCGGCGCCGGGCTCGGCGGCCACGCGGCGCGCGTTCGGGTCGGAGGACGCGGCGACGGCCTCGCGGATCATGCCCGCCGGGTCGTCGATACCGCGCTTGACGGGCCCCTGCACGACCGGCTTGCCGGCGAAGCGGGAGCGGTCCCGCACGTCGACGTCGACCGCGAACACCACGGCGTCGGCACGCTCGATCATGTCGCGCGCGAGCGGCGTCGCGCCCGACGAGCCCTGCGTCTCGACGTGCAGCTCGATGCCCTCGCGGTCGGCCGCGGCGCGCAGCGCGTCGGCGGCCATGTAGGTGTGCGCGATGCCGGTGGGGCAGGCGGTCACGGCGACGAGCACCGGGCGTCCGCCGTGAGCGGATGCCGCGGCATCCGTCGACCCGGCCGGCGCGGCGCCGGCGGCACCCGCGGCGGCGGCGGGCACGGGGGCGGGCGTCGCCTCGGGCTCGGGCGCCAGCGCCTCGTCGACGAGCCGGACGAACGTCGCGGTGTCGGGCGCGGAGCGCAGCGACGCGACGAAGTCCTCGCGGATGAGCGAACGGGCGAGCGTCGAGAGCACCGCGAGGTGGTCCTGCGTCGACGCCGACGGCACCGCGATGAGGAACACCAGGTCGGCCGGCCCGTCGAAGGAGCCGAAGTCGACGCCCTCGGGCAGGCGGGCCGCGGCGAGCGTCGGCACGGTCACGGCGTCGGACTTCGCGTGCGGGATGGCGATGCCGCCGGGCACGCCGGTCGAGTCCTTCTCCTCCCGGGCCCAGGCGTCCGCGAAGAGCGCGTCGGTGTCGGTGGCGCGGCCGGCGGCCACGACCGCGCCGGCGAGGGCGCGGATGACGGCGGCCTTGTCGGCGCCGAGCGGCTCGTCGAGGCTGACGAGCCGCGGTTCGATGACGTCGGACATCGGGGGTTCCTCCTAGGAGACGACCGGGGCGACGGCGCCCCGGATTCTGGTGACGGTGATGGCGGAGGCGTCGGCGAGGTCCCGTGGGGGCACCGCCGAGCCGGGGAGCGACGCGGCGGCCGCGCCGTGGGCGACCGCCTGGGCGAGCGCCCGTTCGGGCCCCTCCCCCTCGGTCAGGGCGAGCAGGAAGCCCGCGAGCGAGCTGTCGCCGGCGCCGACCGTGCTGCGCGGCACGATGCGGGGCGCGGGGGCGAACCACGCGTGCTCGCCCTGCACGTGGACGGCGCCGACGGCGCCGAGCGTGACGAGCGACGAACGGATGCCGCGGGGCGCGAGCCGCGCGGCGACCTCGGCGACCCGCGCGGGGTCGGCCTCGAGGGCGTCGGGGTCGGGCTCGCCCGCGAGCTCGGCGAGTTCCTCGCCGTTCGGCTTGATGAGGTCGATCGGCTCGCCGGCGTCGAGCAGCGCCGCGAGCGGCGCCCCCGAGGTGTCGACGGCGACGCGGGCGGTGACGCCGGCGGCTCGGGCCTCGCGCACGAGGCGGACGTAGAAGTCGGGGGCGAGCGAGGGCGGCAGCGAGCCGGCGAGCACCAGCCACGAGGCATCCGTCGACTGCTCGATCACCGCGGCGACGAGGTCGGACTGCTCGGCCGCGGTGAGCTCGGGCCCGGCCTCGTTGAGCTTGGTGGTGACGCCCCCGGGCTCGGTGATCGTGATGTTCGAACGGAGCCGGGCGGCGATGGGCACGGTCGACACGGGCACGCCCGCAGCGCGGATGGCGGCCACGAGCGGGTCGTCCGCACGCCCGGGCAGCACGGCGACGGAGTCGACGCCGGAGGCCGTGAGGGCGCGGGTCACGTTGACGCCCTTGCCGCCGGGCTCCTCGACGTCGCGCACGACCCGCTGCACCTCGCCTCGGCGGAGCTCGTGGTCGAGCTCGACGGTGCGGTCGAGCGACGGGTTGACGGTGAGCGTCACGATCATGCGACCCGCACCTCCACTTCGGCGTCGGCGAGCGCGGCGGCGAGCCGGCCGCCGGGCGGGGCATCGCTGATGAGCACGTCGACCTCGTCGAGGGCGGCGAAGCGCTGGAGCGCCTCGTCGTCGTGCTTCGACGCGTCGGCGAGCACGACGGCCAGCCGGGCGCGGTCGACCATGACGCGCTTGATCTGGGCCTCGAGCTCGTCGGGCGTCGAGAGCCCGAAGTCGGCGCTCACGCCGTTGGCGCCGAGGAACGCGATGTCGGGGCGGATCTCGGCGAGCTGGGCCACGGCCGCGGGGCCGACGGCGGCGCTCGTGATGCCGCGGACCGTGCCGCCGATGATGCGCACGACGAGGTTCGCGTTGCCGTGCAGCGCGGCAGCGATGGGGATGGAGTTCGTGTAGACGGTGAGCGGCGGGACGCCCGGGTCGGGCCGCCAGGCCGCGAGGGCGTCGGCGAGCGCACCGGTCGTCGTGCCCGCGTCGATGAGGATCGAGCCGGTGAAGGTGGGCGGCACCAGGGCGAGCGCCTCGCGGGCGATCGCGCGCTTCGCGTCGGTGGCCCGGCTCGAGCGCTCGAGCACGGTCGTCTCGGCGATGCTGGCGCGGGAGGCGCTGACCGCTCCGCCGTGGACGCGGCGCGCGTGGCCGGCGCGCTCGAGGGCGTCGAGGTCGCGGCGGATGGTCTCGGGGGTGACGCGCAGTTCGTCGGCGAGGTCGGCGACGGAGACCCGGCCGGTGCGGCCGAGGGCGGCGAGGATGTGCTCGTGTCGCTCCATCGCGTACATGGCGTGGCCTCCTTGCCTGTGATCCTGCCTGCTTCTCTGCGGTTGTGTGAGTTTAGCTCGCCATTCTCCTGAAATGCAACTGTTTCGCAGAGATTCCCACACAAACAGACATTCAGGGCTGCGGACACGCGACGGCGCCGGCCGGAACTCGCGTTCCGACCGGCGCCGTGACCTCGCTCAATTCGTTAGGGAGCCGGCACCTCCGTGCCCTCGCTGCCCGCCCAGAACAGACCGCGCGCGATCTGGCTGTAGAGCCCGACCGGGTGCGTGCGGAAGTTCATCGACGAGCCGAACATGAGCACCCGGCTGCCCGCCGCGGTCTCGGCCGAGACCGCGGACGCCTGCCCGGCGGCGTTCGCCTGCGAGCGACCGCTCGAGTCGCGCCAGTGGCCCGACACGAACGGGTCCGCCGCGTCGTAGCGCTGCTCGACGACCGCGTTGGCCCCGAGGTTGGTGAACCACACGGCCGGGTACCCGAACGACGTCTCCATCGGGTAGGTGCCGAGCAGGCCGCCCTCGACCGGGTCGACGTTGAGGATGCCGTTCGAGCCGCTCGTGCCCGAGACCGCCGTCGACGTGACGAGGCCGAAGGTGTTCGCGAACGCGGCGATCGCCGTGCCCTCGCCCACCACGCCGCCGCCGGCATCGAGGTACGCCTGGACCTTCGCCCGGCCGGCGGCCTGGGCGCCGCTGAAGCTCAGCGTGCCGCCGATCCACAGCACGTCGACGCCGTCGAGCGAGACCGCGCCGCTCTGCAGCCCGGCCGCCGTGACGTTCAGGACGTCGTGGAAGCCGAGGCGCCGGAGCGTCACGACCTCCTCGGCGCCGCCCGTGTACGCGACGCGGAGCTGGTCGAGGCCCGTGCTCTCCTCGCTCGTGAGACGCGACCCGTCGGACGCGGTGAAGGCCACGCCGTACTGCGTCGCCACCTCGGCGGCGGCCGCCCGACCCGCGGCATCCGCTCGCAGGATCACCGAGCCGTCCTCGAAGGACGACACGGCGACGCCCGAGGCGAGCAGCGCGTTGATCGCCTGGTACTCGGCGACGCCGCTCGTGGCGAGCTCGAGATACGCGCCCGTCGCGGGCACGGAGCCCGTCGGTGCCGCCTTCGAGACCTGCTCGAGCTTCACGCGCAGTGCCGGGTCGGTGGTGTCGCCGATCGCGTCGACGTCGGCACCCCACAGGAGCGCGAGGCTCCACGCGGAGATGTCGTACATGTCGGGCACCCGCGTCGAGATGTCGCTGCCGTCGGCGAGGAGCACGTTCGCCATGCCGCGCAGCGGCTGGTGCATGTCGACCACGTACGACCCGGCCGGGTAGTCCGTGCCGCCGGCCGAGAACGCCGTCTTGGCCCGGTGCACCTTGACGCCGTTCGCGATGAGCTGGTCGACGAGCCTCGCGGCATCCGTCGTCGAGCGCTGCGTGTCACCCACGGGGATCACGTACGCGCGCGGCACCTCGGTCGGGTAGACGTCGGTCTCGTCCCAGATCTCGGCCCACTCGTTCGGCGCCGGCACCGAGGCCGGGTCGATGTCGGCCGGGATCGGCTCGATCGGCTCGCCCGCCACGCCGCGGCGGAAGATCTCGATCTGGTTCGACAGCAACGCCTCGCGGTTGTCGACCACGTAGTCGACCGACGTCTCGACGACGACGTTCGACACCTGGATGTTCACCGCGGCGCGAGCGCTGTTCGCCGCGGCGTTCGCCGGGTTCGAGACCGCCTCCACGCGGCCGAGCGGCAGCTCGACGGTGTTCGTGATCGCACCCTGGTACGCGATGTACTGCGGGGTGAAGATCGGGGGCCAGTCATCCCAACCCGAGCGGATGTCGCGGTAGGGGATCTTGATCTTGCCGGTGTTCGTGGTCGTCGCGCTGCCGTTCGGGGCGAGGTACGTGTTGCCCGGGATGTTCGCGTCGACGACGGCCCGCTCGATGGCGAGCGCGGCGGAGTACGCGTGCGGCAGGAACAGGTCGTACTCGTAGTTCTCACCGTGCGGCGGGCCGCAGGGCTCGACCTGGAGGACGCTCGTGTACCCGTGCAGGTCGACGTAGAACGTCGGCTGGATGACGCCCGTGAGGTCGCGGATGATGCGGGCCTCCGCGGTCGCGCCCGTGATCATGTCGCGGTTGGCGTCGAACCCGTCGGCCGTGGCCCGCTGGCCGAGCGCGCGGCCGTCGGGGTTGTTGGTCACCGTGAAGTAGAGCCGGTAGCCCTGGAGCAGGTCCTTGACCTCGCTGTACGGCGCGGTCGCGAGGTGCTCGATGTACTGCAGGACGGAGTCGGTGCCCTCCCACTCGTTGCCGTGGATGTTCGCGTTGAACCAGATCGGCACCTTGTACTGGCTGAGCAGGGCCTTGTTCTTGGCGGCGGCGGCCGGGTTCTCCTTGACCATCTGGCGGAACTGCGCCTGCTTGGTCGTCTGGCCGCGGTTCTCCTTCTCGGTGATCGTCACGAGATGGATGTCGCGGCCCTGCGCCGACTTGCCGACCACCTGGACCGAGATGCGGTCGCTGGCGGCCATGAGCGAGTTCAGCTTCGGCGCGATCTCGTCGTAGGGGATGACGCCGCGGTTGATCGAGACGTCGTTGGGATTGTCGGCGACCGTCTCGAGCACCGGCTGGTACGGATAGCTCGTCGGCGGCGCGACGAGCGGGGAGACCGGCGTGACGATCGGGGCGGCGGGCGCGCCCTCGAGCGCGACCGCCGGGACGGAACCGGCGACGAGCGTCGCGGCCAGGACGGCCGTGATGCTCGCGCCCGCGATGGTGCGGTGGAACGACATACTGCTCCGTTTCTGCGGGACCTCGGTGACCCGCGGGCCCTCGGGGATCACCGGGGGCACGCGAGCCGCGCACGACCGGATGGTGAGATCGTGCGCGGGAAAGCGGTGCCACTCACCTTGTCATGCGGCGGCGGCGTCCTCCAGACCGGAACGTTGCGTTCTGATCAAGATTCTTGCGCGATCGTGGCGCGGAGGCGCGAAGCGGGCACGCTGAGGATCGCCGGGGCGGCGCGCAGTTGCAGCGAGCCTATGCGCTGGCATGTTTCCGGCGCATGTCCCCCGTCCCGGACGCGGGCGCACGCGCACCGCGCGCTACTGCAGCGCCGAGGTGAGCCGGGCGAGGTTGTCGAGGATGGTCGACCGCAGCGGCTGCTGCATCCACTCGTCGAGGGTGAGCTCGCGGCTGTCCCGTCGGTAGCCGTCCTCGACCGCGCGCATCTCGCGCACGAAGGACGCCCCGCGCACCAGCAGCGACACCTCCATGTTGAGCTCGAACGACCGGATGTCCATGTTGCTCGAACCGATCACCGCCACGTCGTCGTCGATCGTGAAGTGCTTGGCGTGCAGGATGAACGGCGCCTTGTACATGTAGATGCGCACGCCCGCCCGCAGCAGCGCCTCGTAGTACGACCGCTGCGCGTGGTACACGAGGGCCTGGTCGCCGATCTCCGAGACGAACAGCTCGACGTGCACGCCGCGCTGCGTCGCGCCGCTGATCGCCCGCAGCATCGCCTCGTCGGGCACGAAGTAGGGGCTCGTGATGATGATGCGCTCCCTGGCCGCGTACAGCAGCGCGAGGAACAGCTTGAGGTTGTTCTCGTTCTGGTAGCCGGGCCCGCTCGGCACGACCTGGCAGTCGAGGTTCTGCAGCTCCGACTCCTGCTCGAACGGGATCAGCTCGTCACGCGACGGCGCCTCGCCCGTCTCGAGGTACCAGTCGGTGGCGAAGATCGCGTCGAGGCCCGACACGATGGGCCCCTCGACCTCGGCGACGAGCTCCTGCCACTTGAGTCCGCGCCGGAGGTTGCTGCGCTTGTGGTAGCTCCGGTCGATGACGTTCTGCGAGCCCATGTAGGCGATCTCGCCGTCGACGACGAGGATCTTTCGGTGGTTGCGCAGGTCGGGTCGCTGGTACCGGCCCTTGAGCGGCTGCACGGGCAGCATGAGCTGCCACTCGATGCCGAAGTCGGTGAGGCGGCGCAGCGTGCGATTGTAGCCCTTCACGCGGCGGGACGCGATGTGGTCGAGCAGCACGCGGACCTCGACGCCGCGCGCGGCCGCGTTGCCGAGCGCGTCGATGAAGCGGGCCGTGGTCGAGTCGTACGCGAAGATGTAGAACTCCGCGTGCACGTACCGGGTGGCCCGGTCGACCGCGTCGGCCATCGCGTCGAGCGACGCCTCGTAGTCGCCGATGAGCCTCGCGCCGTTCTGCCCGATGAGCGGCATCGCGCCGAGGTTGCGATTCAGCCGCACGACGCCCTCGAACCAGTCCGGCCAGACCGAGCTGTCGCTCACGCGCTCGACGCCGTGGGTGCTCTCGCGGATGAACCGGTCCACCTGCTCCTGCTTGTCGCGCCGCGACTTCGGGAGCTTCGGGTTGCCGATCAGCAGGAAGAACAGGATGCCGATATAGGGGATGAAGAAGATGGCGAGCAACCACGCCATGCCCGCGGTGGGGCGCCGGTTGCGCGGCACGACGATGATCGCGATGATCCGGACGACGAGGTCGATGAGCAGCAGGATGCCGCCGATGAGGGCCGTCGTCTGCGCCGGCGTCATCCCCGGTTACGCGGCCCGGTGCTCGCCGGTGCGCTTCGCGCGCTCCTCGGCCTCGATCCGGGCGTAGGCGTCGCGCTCGTGGCGGTCGGCGCGCACGACCGCGCGCATCACGAACCAGAACATGAGTCCGATGAGCACGGTCGGAGCCACCGACCAGATGGCGTTCGCCCAGAATTCGTCCATAGCCGTTCCAGAATACGGGGGTTTCCTCGGGTTCGCTGGGTGCGGGTCGCCCCAGCTCGGGGTACGGCGAGCGGATGCCGCGGCGTCAGCCTCCGGTGACGATGCCCCAGATGCCCGAACCGAGCAGGTACAGGCCGATCGCGCCGACGATGACCCAGATCGCGACGCGCGCGAAGGACGGCTGCCGCGGGTCGCGCTCGGGCTCCAGCTCCTTCTTGGGGAGGTAGTCGTTCATCGCGTCATCCGTTCGATTCGGGGCCGGTCACTTCACGAGGGGGAACAGGATCGTCTCCCGGATGCCGAGCCCGGTGATGGCCATGAGGAGGCGGTCGATGCCCATGCCCATGCCGCCCGTCGGGGGCATGCCGAACTCGAGCGCACGCAGGAACTCCTCGTCGAGGCGCATCGCCTCGGGGTCGCCGCCCGCGGCGAGACGCGCCTGTTCGACGAACCGCTCGCGCTGCACGACCGGGTCGACGAGCTCCGAGTAGCCGGTCGCGAGCTCGAAGCCGCGCACGTAGAGGTCCCACTTCTCGACGACGCCGGGGATGCTGCGGTGCTGGCGCACGAGCGGCGACGTGTCGAGCGGGAAGTCCATCACGAACGTCGGGCGCTCGAGGCCCGGCTTCACGTGGTGCTCCCAGAGCTCCTCGACGTACTTGCCCGGCAGCGGGTGGTCGATCTCGATGTCGACCGCCGCGGCGAGCTCCTGCAGGCGAGACATCGGCGTCTCGGGCGTGATGCGCTCGCCGACCGCGTCCGACAGCGAGTCGTACATCGACAGCCGCTCCCAGTCGCCGCCGAGGTCGTACTCGGTGCCGTCGGCCCACGTGACGACGTGGGATCCCGACACGGCGTGCGCGGCGTCCTGGATGAGCCGCTGGGTGAGGTCGGCGATCGAGTGGTAGTCGCCGTACGCCTCGTAGGCCTCGAGCATCGCGAACTCGGGGCTGTGCGTCGAGTCGGCGCCCTCGTTGCGGAAGTTGCGGTTGATCTCGAACACGCGCTCGATGCCGCCGACGACCGCGCGCTTCAGGTACAGCTCGGGCGCGATGCGCAGGTACAGCTCGGTGTCGAACGCGTTCGAGTGCGTGACGAACGGCCGCGCCGACGCGCCGCCGTGCATGACCTGCAGCATGGGCGTCTCGACCTCGACGAAGCCGAGCTCGGTGAACGTGCGGCGCAGGCTCGCGTTGACCGCGGCCCGGTCGAGCACGTTGCGGCGCGCCTGATCGCGCGCGATCAGGTCGAGGTACCGGCTGCGGACCCGCGTCTCCTCCGAGAGCTCGTGGTGCAGGTTCGGCAGCGGGTTGATGGCCTTCGCCGCCATCCGCCACTCGCTCACCATGATCGACAGCTCGCCCCGGCGGCTCGTGATCACCTCGCCCGCGACGAACACGTGGTCGCCGAGGTCGACGAGCTCCTTCCACGCCGCGAGCGACTCCTCGCCCACCTCGCCGAGCGAGACCATCGCCTGGATGCGGCTGCCGTCGCCCGACTGCAGCGCGGCGAAGCACAGCTTGCCGGTGTTGCGCAGGTGCACCACGCGCCCCGCGACGCCGACGGTCTCGCCGCTGCGCTCGTCGACGCCGAGACCCACGAACCGGTCACGCACCTCGGGGATCGACGACGTGATCGGCAGGCTCACCGGGTAGGCGCCCGCGCCGAGGTCGTCGGATGCCGCGTTGAGCCGCTCGCGCTTGGCCAGACGCACGGCCTTCTGCTCCGAGATCTCCTCGGCGGTCGGCTCGTGCGTGGTCTCGTCGGCCATGTGGACTCCGGAATCGGTCGGCGGGGGCGTGGGGAGGCGGCATCCGTTCGCGGACGCCAGAGAACAGCGTAGCCCGCCGCCCCCGGCCGAGCCTGACCGGTGCCCGGATGCCGCGGCGTTCAGCCCAGCGAGATGACCGCGTTGTCGATGAGCCGCGTCGAGCCCACGCGCGCCGCGACGAGCACGAGCGCCTCGCCGCGCGCCTCATCCCCGACGGGGAGGAACGTGTCGGGGTCGACGACCACCAGGTAGTCGAGCTCGACGCCGTCGTGGTCGCCGAACGCGGCCGCCGCCTCGGCGAGCACCTCGTCGAGCCCCTCGGCGCCCACGGCCTCGGCGGCGGCAAGCGACTCCGAGAGCAGCAGCGCCGCGCGGCGCTGGTCGCCCTCGAGGTACCGGTTGCGACTCGACATCGCCAGCCCGTCGGGCTCGCGCACGGTCGGCACCACCTCGATCGCGAGCGGCACGTCGAGCTCGCGCACCATCCGGCGCACCAGGAACACCTGCTGGGCGTCCTTCTGCCCGAACACCGCGTGGTCGGGACGGACGATGTTGAACAGCTTCGCGACGACGGTGAGCATGCCGTCGAAGTGGCCGGGGCGGGAAGCGCCCTCGTACAGCTCGCCGATGCGGCCGGCCGTCACGCGCGTCTCGACGGCCCCCTCGGGGTACATCTCGTCGGGCGACGGCGCGAAGACGAGCTCGACGCCGTGCGCGCCGAGCGCGGCGAGGTCGGCCTCGAGCGTGCGCGGGTACCGGTCGAGGTCCTCCCCCGCGCCGAACTGGAGCGGGTTCACGAAGATCGACACCACGACGACGTCGGCGACCTCGCGGGCGCGGCGCACGAGCGCGAGATGCCCGTCGTGGAGCGCGCCCATCGTCGGCACGAGCGCCACGCGGCGCCCGGCGGCGCGGTGCGCGTCGACCTCGTCGCGGATCCCGGCGACCGTGTCGACCACCCGAGGTGCGACGACGACGGATGCCGCCGTGCCACCCGCCCGGCCCCCGCCGACCCTGCGCTCGCTCACCTGTCACCTCCGGACGGCCGTGCGTCGTCGGCCCCGTCGATCGTAGTCGCCCCGCCGTCGACCGTCGGACCGGGGTCGTGCCGCGCGAGCGCGTTCTCGACCGAGCTGCGCACGAGCGACGCGAGCACGGAGCCCGCCCGCGCCACGCCGATCCCCTCGAGGATGCCGGCCGCCTGGTCGACGATCGCGCTCGAGAACGAGACCGCGGTGTCGACCGCGTCCGCGTACGCGCCGCGATCCTCCTCGGCGACGACGAACGGCTCGCCGCCCATCTCGACCGCGAGCGCCTGGGCGATCGGCAGCACCGGCGCCGGCGCCGTCACCGCGAACCACGTGCCGGCCAACCGCGTGAGGTCGATGCTCGTGCCCGTGAACGTCATGGCCGGGTGGATCGCCAGCGGGATGGCCCCGGAGCGCAGCGCGGGGGCGAGCACGTCGACGCCGAAGCGCGCGGCCGTGTGGAGGACGAGCTGACCCGGGCGCCAGGCTCCCGCCGCGGCGAGGCCCTCGACGAGGGGCGCCAGTTCGTCGGCGGGCACCGCGAGCAGCACGAGTTCGCTGCGCTCGATGATCTCGGGGATGGGCAGGACGGGTACGTCGGGCAGCATCGCCGCAGCGCGCTCGCGGCTCGCGTCGGACACGGCGGAGATGCCGGTGAGCGCGTGGCCGGCGCCCGCGAGCGCCGAGGCGAGCACCGCGCCGACCCGGCCGGCCCCGATCGTGCCGACGCCGAGGCGGCCCGCCCGTCGGTCAGCGACCATCGGCGGTCACCCCCCAGCGGTCGGTGCGGTCCCGAAGGGCGCGTGCGACGGATTCGGCGGCGAGCGCCTCGAACGCGGCATCCGCATCGGCCCGGTCGAGTGCGGGCACCTCGGCCGTCACGGGGCCCATCACGGTGTGGATGCGCAACGAGGCGACGCGGAGGGCGCGCCGGACGGGTCCCGCCGCGATCGCCACCGACTGCATGCGCGCGAGCGGCACGAGCACGGCGCTGCGGACGAGCAGTCCGCGTCGGAGCAGCGCGAGCCCGCCGTGCACGGCGAGCCCGATCCGCCGCCACGAGAACGGACGGATCCAGGCGGCCCGTCCCGGCGCGACGAGGAAGCCCGCGGTCGGCCCGGAGCCGGTCATGCCGGCGAGCAGCAGGTGGTCGAGCGTCGGATCGGCATCGGGCACGAACAGGCCCACCACCCGGCGGACGTCGTCGATCGTGCCGACGGGGAGCACGAGGGTGCGCTGGATCCCGTCGTTGCCGGCGGCGAGCGACTGCCCGGCGACGTTGATGCGGATGCTCCACCAGCCGAACGGACGCCAGAGCAGCCACTGGGTCGCCTCGATCGCGTGCACCCGCCCCGGCGGGATCGTCTGGTTCGCGGTCGACAGCAGGCCCGAGCCGATGCGCACGCCGTCGGCCGTGCCGGCGATCGAGTAGCGCAGCGACTTCGTGATGCGCGACCACAGGTAGCTGATCAGGCCGATGGCCGCGGGCACGAACGTGAACAGCACCCATGGCGCGCCGCTGATCACGCCCGTGGTGATGACCACGACGAGCACGGCGAACCAGATCATCGAGCCGCCGAGGAGCGCCGATGCGATCACGCGCGGCAGCGGCAGCCGGACGATGGACTCCGGCGGTGCGAGCGACGGGTCGAGCTCGGGCGCGCGGAACTCGTCGACGCGGCGGCCGACGAGCTGGCCGGCGCGGGCTGCGAGCGTGCCCGGCTCCCCCGCCTCCGCCTCGACCTCCGTCGCGGGCTCGGCCCCGGTCGCCGCTGCGCCTCGCGCCCCGGAGGCGAGGCGCAGCAGGTCGGCTCGGAGCCGTTCCGCCTGCGCCGAGCCGAGGTACGCGAGGTCGACGTTGCCCGACTGCCCGGCCACCGACACGTCGAGCTTCGCGGTGCCGAACAGCCGCGCGAAGAGCGGTCGGTTGAGGTTGATGCCCTGCACGCGGTCGAGCCGGGCGCTTCGGTGGGAGCGGAACAGGATGCCGCTGCGCACCTCGAGCGCCTCGGAGGTCACGCGGAAGGTGTGCATGCGCCACGCGAGGTGGAATCCGGCGATCACGAGGACGATGACGACCGCGAGGGCCACGAGCGCCCAGCCGATGAGCCCGTTGACCACGATCCCGCCGATCGGGTCCTCGGCCCAGTCGCCGCTCCATCCGGCGGAGGGCTCGAACCGGTCATCGGGCGCGACGGGTGCGAACAGCAGCAGGAAGACCTCGACGACGCGTTCGCGCAGGTTCGCGATCACGAATCCGAGCACGGCAAGGAAGACGAGTCCGCCGCGCAGGAGCGGACTCGCCGGGTGCAGGCGGTGCCACTCGCCGTCGGCGAGGTCGCGCACCGGCGTTCTGGGGCCGGTCCCGGTCACAGCCCCGCCCGGCGCGTCTCGGCGAGGGCGACGAGCTCGTCGCGCAGCCGCTCCGCCTCCTCGAGCGGCAGGCCGGGCAGCGTGACCGCGGTCGCGGCGGCGGCCGTGACGAACTTTAGGTCGGCGAGGCCCAGCGCGCGCGAGACCGGACCGCGCGTGATGTCGACGAGCTGCATGCGGCCGTAGGGCACCGCCACCTGCCGCTGGAACATGATGCCGCGCCGGAAGACGAGGTCGTCGGCGCGGAGCCGGTACCCGATCGAGCGCACCCGGCGCGGTTCGAGCGCGATGGCGACGAGCGCGATCGCACCGATCGCGGCGGCGGCCCACCACAGGACGGGCAGGTCGAGCCAGGTTCCCGCGACGAGGAGCGCGGCGACGGTGATGCCCGAGCCGATCACCGATCCCACGACCTCGACGACGACGTGCTTGGGCGAGACGCGTCGCCAGTCGGCGTCGATCTCGCGGGGCGCGGCCGGCGGCGCGGGCCGCATGGGCGGCGGCACCGGCGGCATCGCCGGGGATGCGGGCGGCATCGCCGGGGGCGCGAGTTCGGGCGCCGCCGGGGCGGGCGCCGGCGACCCTGGCACCGCCGGAGGACGCTCGTCCGCCGCGGCCGGTCCGGTCATCGGCTGGTCGTGGTCAGGCACGCGCGGCGCCCTCCTCATCGGGCTCGTCGGGCGGGATGGTGCAGAAGTGCTCGGCGACCAGGCCGGCGGCGAGCAGCAGCGCGGCGCCGGCGGCCGTCGCCACGGCCGTCCACACGGTGGATGCCGCGGGCAGGACGCTGCGCGTCAGGAGGAACGCCGTGATGCCGACGCCGGCGCCCAGCACGAGCGCCCCGGTGATGCTGCTGGCCTTGGCGAGCACCGCGGTGCGCGCGGCCCGGAAGGGATCGATCCGGCGCGTGGCGGTGCCGCGCACCGCCTGTCGGATCGGCCAGGCGAAGGCCAGCACGAGCGCCCCGACGCCGACCAGGGTGATCGCGAGCGACAGCGGCGGGACGACGGCCTGTGCGCCGGCGCTGACCAGCGCCAGCTCGACGAGGTATCCCACGGCGAGGCCGACGAAGCCGAACGCGACGAGGGTCGAGGCGTGCGTGCGCTTCACCGCCGCACCACCTCGTCGGTGGCCGCCGCGCGGAGGTCGGCGACGGGCCCGCGCCCGGCGATCTCGGCGTCGGGCTCGACGTCGAGCCACGGCTGCAGGACGAACGCGCGCTCCCAGGCGCGGGGATGCGGGAGCTCGAGCCGCTCGTCGGCGATCCGGAGGCCGTCGACGTCGATGAGGTCGAGGTCGAGCGTGCGGTCGCCCCAGCGCTCGTCGCGGGTGCGGCCGTGCTCGTGCTCGATGCGCTGCAGCAGGTCGAGGAGCGCGTGCGGCTCGAGCTCGGTCTCGAGGACGACCACGCCGTTGAGGTAGCGGGGCGCGTCGCGGTCGACGCCGTCGAGCTTCACCGCCGGGGTCTCGTAGACCGGTGAGACGGCGACCAGGCGCATGCCCGGCGCGTCGGCGAGCTCGCGCACCGCGGCGCCGATGGTCGCCTCGCGGTCGCCGAGGTTCGCCCCGAACGCGACGACGGCCCGGCTCATGCGCGACTCCGCACGACCGTGACGGCGACGTCGTCGAACGGCACCTCGATCGGCGCCTGCGGCTTGTGGACGGTGACCGTCGCCTCTTCGACGCCGGCGAAGCCGAGCGCCACGCCGGCGACGCGCTCGGCGACCGTCTCGATGAGGTCGACGGGGTCGCGCTCGACGGCCCGCGCGACCGCCACCGCGAGTTCGCCGTAGTGCACGGTGCGCGCGAGGTCGTCGCCGGATGCCGCGGCCGCGAGGTCGACGGCGACCGAGACGTCGATGACGAACTCCTGCCCCTGCTCGCGCTCGAAGTCGAACACCCCGTGGTGCGCGCGCACGCGGATGCCGGTCACTGCGATCCGATCGCGCGAGTCAGCCACGTCGTCCACTCTGCCATGCACGGGCGACGTCGAGCGCGACGCGCGTGGAGCGCACGTCGTGCACGCGCACGCCCCAGGCGCCGGCCTGCGCGGACAGGGCGCTCACCACGGCCGTCGGCAGGTCGCGGTCCTCGACCGGCGCGCCCTCCGGGAGCAGTGCGCCGAGGAACCGCTTCCGCGAGGCGCCGACGAGCAGCGGCAACCCGAGCCCGGCCAGGACGTCGAGGCGGGCGAGCAGCTCCCAGTTGTGCTCGGCCCGCTTGGCGAATCCGAGGCCCGGGTCGAGGATCAGCCGGTCGGGCGCGACGCCCGCGGCGACGAGCGCGTCGACGCGCGCCGCGAGCTCGTCCCGGACCTCGGCCGCGACGTCGGCGTACCGGGCGAGTTCGTCCATCCGGTCCGAGTGGCCGCGCCAGTGCATGGCCACGTACCGGGCGCCGCTCTCGGCGGCGATGCGGGCCATGGCCTCGTCGGCGAGTCCCGCCGACACGTCGTTGATGATCTCGGCCCCCGCCTCGACCGCCGCGGCGGCGGTGGTCGCACGCATGGTGTCGACGCTCACGCGGAGCCCCCGGCCCGCGAGCTCGCGGATCACCGGGACCACGCGGCGCAGCTCCTCCTCGGGCTCGACGCGCGCGGCGCCGGGGCGCGTGGACTCCCCGCCGACGTCGAGGAGGTCGGCGCCCGCCTCGGCCAGCTCGAGCGCGTGCGCGATCGCCGCGTCGGCGTCGAACCAGCGCCCGCCGTCGCTGAAGGAGTCGGGGGTGACGTTGACGACCCCCATGATGAGCGTCTCAGTCACCGCGGCCCGATCCGATGAGCGCGATGACCTCGGCGCGCGCGGCCGGTTCGGCGAGGGCCCCGCGGCTCGCGACCGTGACCGTCGAGCTGTGCTCCTGCCGGGCGCCGCGGGCGGTGACGCAGCCGTGCTCGGCGTCGAGGACGACGAGGACGCCGCGGGGCCGGAGCCCGGCGTCGAGCGCGTCGGCGATCTGCTCCGTCAGGCGCTCCTGCACCTGCGGGCGGCTCGCGATCGTGTCGACGACGGCCGGGATCCGACTGAGGCCCACGATCTTCTCGCCGGGCAGGTACGCCACGTGCGCGACGCCGGTGAACGGCAGCAGGTGGTGCTCGCACATGGACCGGAAGCCGAGGTCGCGGAGCACGACGACGTCGGAATCGGCCGGCTCACCGGCATCCGTCGACCCGGTCGGGACCGAGTCGGCGAGGTGCCGCTGCGCATCGCCGCCGACCCCGCTGAAGAACTCGGCGTACGCCTCGGCGACGCGACGCGGCGTGCGCTCGAGCCCGGGCCGGTCGGGGTCCTCGCCGATCGCGAGGAGCAGCTCGCGGACCGCGCGTTCGACGCGGGCCGTGTCGACGCCCGTCATGGCACCCTCCTCACGCGCCGGCGGCGGCTAGGCCGTCGCGGGACGCGGCTTCGTGCTCGGCGTGCGCGACGCCTTGGCCTCCTCGACCGGGGCGCCCGAGTCGACGCCGCCGTCCACGGCACCCTGGTCGATCGGCGCCTTCTGGTGCGGGAACCGGATCGGCGGGCGGTCGGAGACCGGGCGGTTCTCGCTCGAGAGCCACAGCGGCCGCGGCGGCAGCTTCTTCACGTTCGCGAAGATCTCGGCGATCTGGTTGTGGTCGAGCGTCTCGTGCTCGAGCAGCGCCTCGGCGAGGCGGTCGAGGATGTCGCGGTTGTCGTTGAGCACCTGCCACGCCTCGTCGTGCGCCTGTTCGATGAGCGCGCGCACCTCGGCGTCGACGCGCTCGGCGATCTCCTCCGAGTAGTCGCGCTGGTGGCCCATGTCGCGGCCGAGGAACACCTCGCCCTGCGACTGCCCGAGCTTCACGGCGCCGACGGTCGCGCTCATGCCGTACTCGGTGACCATCTTGCGGGCCGTGGCGGTGGCCTTCTCGATGTCGTTCGAGGCGCCCGTCGACGGGTCGTGGAACACGATCTCCTCGGCGACGCGCCCGCCCATGGCGTACGTGAGCTGGTCGAGCAGCTCGTTGCGCGTCACGGAGTACTTGTCCTCCAGCGGCAGCACCATCGTGTAGCCGAGCGCGCGCCCGCGGGGCAGGATCGTGATCTTCGTGACGGGGTCGGTGTAGTTCATCGCCGCCGCCGCGAGCGCGTGGCCGCCCTCGTGGTACGCCGTGATGAGCTTCTCCTTGTCCTTCATCACGCGCGAGCGGCGCTGCGGACCGGCGATGACGCGGTCGACGGCCTCGTCGAGGGCGCGGTCGTCGATGAGCTGCGCGTTGGAGCGCGCGGTGAGCAGTGCGGCCTCGTTGAGCACGTTCGCGAGGTCGGCGCCCGTGAAGCCGGGGGTCTTGCGCGCGAGCACCTCGAGGTCGACGCCCTTGGCGAGCGGCTTGCCCTTGGCGTGCACCTCGAGGATCTTGTGGCGGCCCTTGAGGTCGGGCGCGTCGACGCCGATCTGGCGGTCGAAGCGGCCGGGGCGCAGCAGCGCCGGGTCGAGGATGTCGGGGCGGTTCGTCGCCGCGATGAGGATGACGTTGGTCTTCGGGTCGAAGCCGTCCATCTCGACGAGCAGCTGGTTCAGCGTCTGCTCGCGCTCGTCGTGTCCGCCGCCGAGGCCGGCGCCGCGGTGGCGGCCGACCGCGTCGATCTCGTCGACGAAGATGATGGCCGGCGCGTTCTGCTTGGCCTGGTCGAAGAGGTCGCGCACGCGGCTGGCGCCGACGCCCACGAACATCTCGACGAAGTCCGAACCGGAGATCGAGTAGAAGGGCACGCCCGCCTCACCGGCCACGGCGCGCGCGAGGAGCGTCTTGCCCGTTCCGGGCGGGCCGTAGAGCAGCACGCCCTTGGGGATGCGGGCGCCGACGGCCTGGAACTTGGCCGGGTCCTTCAGGAAGTCCTTGATCTCGTGGAGTTCCTCGATGGCCTCCTCGGCGCCGGCGACGTCGTCGAAGGTGACCTTGGGGCTCTCCTTGGAGACGAGCTTCGCCTTGGACTTGCCGAACTGCATGACGCGGTTCCCGCCGCCCTGCATGCCCGAGAGGATGATCCAGAAGAAGAGGCCGATGAGCACGAGCGGCAGGAGGATGCCGAGCATCGAGAGGAACCAGCTCGGCTGCGGGACCTCGTCGTCGAACCCGTTCTCGGGGTCGGCGCGGTCGACCGCGGCCAGCACGTCCTCGCCGCGGGGCGTGACGTAGTAGAACTGCACCTGGGTGCCGAGGTCCTCCTCGGCCTCGGCGAGGGTGAGGTCGACGCGGTTCTCGCCGTCGACGATCTTCACCTCCTGGACCTTGCCCTCGTCGAGCAGCTCCAGGCCCTGCTGGGTGGAGACCTCACGGAAGCCCGACTGGGTGATGAGGCTCGACCCGATCCAGACCGCCGCGATGGCCAGCAGGATGTAGATGACCGGCCCGCGCAGGATCTTCTTCATGTTCATGGTGGTGCAAGGCTACCGGTTGGTCACTGGGCGCGATCCGTGTGTTCGCTGAGGGCGCGCAGCGCCCGAAGCGGACCGTTCGCGCTGCCGCTGAGGGCGCGCAGCGCCCGAAGCGGACCGTTCGCGCTGCCGCTGGGGGCGCGCAGCGCCCGAAGCGGACCGTTCGTGCTGCCGCTGAGGGCGCGCAGCGCCCGGATCAGCTGTAGACGTGCGGCGCGAGGATGGCGACGTCGCGCAGGTTGCGGTACTGCTCGGCGTAGTCGAGGCCGTAGCCGACGACGAACTGGTTGGGGATGTCGAAGCCGAGGTACTTGACGTCGACCTCGACCTTGGCGGCATCCGGCTTGCGCAGCAGCGCGCAGATCTCGATGGAGGCGGCGCCGCGCGAGCGGAGGTTGCCGAGCAGCCAGCTGAGGGTGAGGCCGGAGTCGATGATGTCCTCGACGATGAGCACGTCGCGGCCGGAGAGGTCGCTGTCGAGGTCCTTCAGGATCTTCACGACGCCGGACGACTGGGTGCCGGCGCCGTACGAGGAGACGGCCATCCAGTCCATGGTGACGTGCGAGCGCAGCTCGCGGGCGAGGTCGGCCATAACCATGACCGCGCCCTTCAGCACGCCGACGAGGAGGAGGTCGCGGCCGGCGTAGTCGGCTTCGATGCGCCGGGCGAGCTCGGCCAGCTTGTCGCGGATCTGCTGCTCGGTGACCAGCACCTCGGTCAGGTCGGCTTCGATCTCGCGCGAATCCATTCCCGGCTCCTCCTGTTGCTCCTGGGCGAAACGGATGCCACGAGCCTAGTCGTCAGCGAGCGGTGAACTCGATGCGCCCGCTCACCCGGGAGGCCCGGCAGCCGGGCAGGTCGATGGGGCCCTGTCCGTGCCAGTCGGTGACGAGCCGGGCGACCTCGAGGGTCTGCCGCCGCGTGAGGGCGACGCCGAACTCGCTTGCGACGACGTGGCGGATGATGCGCTGGCGGAGTGCGGCGGGGTTGGCGGCGAGGACGGCCGCGCTCACGGCGATGCCGGCCTCGGCGGGTTCGCAGATCTCCTCGATGAACTCGTCGATCTGCTCGGCGAACGCCTGCTCGTCCTCGCGGAGCTGTTCGGCGGTGCGGGCGAGTGCCTCGGCGACGCCGGGGCCGAGTTCGGCCTCGAGCACGGGCAGCACGCGCTCCCGGACGCGCACTCGGGCGTAGGCGGCGTCGGCGTTGTGCGGGTCGTCCCACGGCACGAGGCCCGCGTCGCGGCACGCCTGCCGGGTGGCGGCACGGCGGATGCCGAGCAGTGGCCGCGCGTACCGGCCGGTGCACGGCGCCATCCCGGCGAGGCTGGCCGCGCCCGAGCCGCGGGCGAGCCCGAGCAGGACCGTCTCGGCCTGGTCGTCGAGGGTGTGGCCGAGCAGCACGAGTTCCGCGCCCGCCTCGCGGGCGGCGGCGTCGAGGGCGGCGTACCGGGCGGCGCGCGCGGCGCCCTCCGGGCCGTCGCCGCCGGGGGCGGCGGTCGCGTCGACGCGTCGCACGAGCACCGGGTCGAGTCCGAGGTCGCGGGCGACGGATGCCGCGGCATCCGCCTGCTCGGACGAACCCGCCTGCAGGCCGTGGTCGACGACGACGGCCCCGGCGCGCCATCCGGCCCGCGGCGCCTCGAACGCGGCGGCCGCGGCGAGCGCGAGGGAGTCGGCCCCGCCCGAGAGGGCGACGAGCAGGAGCGGCGGGTCCTCCCGCGGCTCCAGCACCCCGCGCACCGCGCGTCGCACGTCGGCGATCGGCGGCGTCAGCCGTGGTCGGCGCTCGGAGGCCATCACGTAACCTTATTCCGGCCATCCGGGCGCGGGCCGCGCCATCCGCCACACGAGGAGAACAGCATGGGCGAGTACGCCGCCGTCATCGAGATCCCCAAGGGGAGCCGCAACAAGTACGAGGTCGACCACGAGACCGGCCGGGTCTTCCTCGACCGCGTGCTCTACACGAACTTCGTCTACCCGACCGACTACGGCTTCTTCGAGAACACCCTGGGCGACGACGGCGACCCGCTGGACGTGCTCGTGCTCACCCAGTACCCGCTGTTCCCGGGCGTGGGCGTGAAGGTCCGTCCCGTGGGCGTGTTCCACATGACCGACGACGGCGGCGGCGACGCGAAGGTCATCGCGGTGCCCGCGGGCGACCCGCGCTGGAACCACATCCAGGACGTCGACTCGATCCCCGAGTACACGAAGAAGGAGATCGAGCACTTCTTCGAGCACTACAAGGACCTCGAGCCCGGCAAGTGGGTCAAGACCGAGGGCTGGGCCGACGCGGCCGAGGCCGAGTCGCTCATCGCCAAGGCGATCGAGGCGTACCCGGGCCACTGAGCACGAGCGGATGCCGCGGCATCCGCTGCACGCACGAGGGGGCGAGCCGATTCGGCTCGCCCCCTCGTCTCGTCCCCGGGTCGCTGCGGAGTGCTGCCGCACCTCAGCCGAGGTAGACGCCGCGCGCGGCCATGAAGGGCTGCGGGTCGATGCGACTCCAGCCGCTGTAGACCTCGAAGTGCAGGTGGCATCCGGTCGATGCGCCGGTGGTGCCGCTCGACGCGATCACCTGGCCCGAGGACACCCACTGGCCGTAGCCGACGAAGAGGCCGCCCGGCCGGATGTGCGCGTACCCGGTGGAGATCCCGCCGCCGTGGTCGATCTTGATGAAGTTGCCGTAGCTGCCCGAGTAGCCCGAGAAGACCACGCGGCCGCTCGTCGCGGCGTAGATGGGCGCCGAGCAGCCCGTGGCGATGTCGGTCGCGTAGTGGAACGGGTTCGTGCAGTACCCGCCGCTGCAGATCACCTGACGCGGGCCGTACACACCGGAGATGTAGCCGTAGGCGGGCTTCGACCAGCCGGAGCCGCCGCCTCCGCCGCCGCCACCGCCGCCACCACCACCGGCAGCGGCGGCCGCCGCCGCCTCGCGCTTGCGGCGCTCCTCCTCGGCCTTGCGGCGGCGCTCCTCCTCTTCCTTGCGTTTGCGCTCGCCCTCCTCGTACGCGGCGGTCGTCTTCGCCTCGGTGTCGCGGAGGAACTTCAGCTGCTGGTCGAGCTCGATCTTCTTCGACTCGGACTCGGCGAGCGCCGTCTCGGCCGCGGCCTGGGCGGCCTGGGCCGCGACAAGGGCCTTCTCGGCCGCGATGCGGAGCTTCTCGCGTTCGGCGCGGGCCACCTCCGCCTGGTCGGCGAGGGACTGCGCCGTGTTGCCGGCCTCCTTGGCCTGCGCGTAGATGTCGCCGGTGCGCTCGACCAGCTTCTCCATCGAGCCGAGTCGGGCGAGCAGCTCGTCGGTGCGCCGGGCGTCGCCGGCGTCGATGAGCATGTTGACGCCGAGGTCGGTGCTGCCCGTGCGGTAGAGCTGCGCGGCGACCTGCCCCGCGCTGCGCTCCGCTGCCTCCGCTTCGGCGGCGGCGGCGTCGGCCTGCGACTGGATCTCCTCGGCGCGGCGGGCGGCGTCGTCGTATTCCTGCTGGGCGACGAGGAGTTCCTCGGTCCGCCGCTCGGCCTCGGCGCGGGCGACGGCCACGTTCTCCTCGAGCTGCGCGATGAGGGCGATGATCTGGTCCACGGCCTTGGCGGCGGCGCGCGTGTCGGCCTTCGCCTTCTGCAGCTCCTGCCACGTCGGGTAGTCCGCGGCGGAGGCGGGCGCGGGGTCGGCCACGACACCCCCGGTCGCGGCGAACATGAGCACGATGGCCGCCGCGACGGCGCGCAGCCTCGACCCGGCGCGGCCGGGTGCTCGGCGCTCTGCGTCTCGCGACATGATCCCCTCATCCGCGCGGCCCGTTCAGGACCCGCGCTCGTGTCGTCCGGTGCGGGCAGTGGCCATGTCACCGTAGGCGCGGCGCGGGTCGCTTCCGGGGATTTCGGCCCCGCGTGGCGCGGTTCGGCGGCTCGTTTTGGAATCTGGCCGCCGAATGCGTATGCTGTCTTCTCGGCGGTCATCCCCCGGGATGACACTCCGGCCCCATCGTTTAGCGGCCTAGGACACCGCCCTTTCACGGCGGCAGCACGGGTTCGAATCCCGTTGGGGTCACCCTGCGATGGGTTTACAATTGAACAGCTTCTTTACGAGGCCCTGTGGCGCAGTTGGTTAGCGTGCCGCCCTGTCACGGCGGAGGTCGCGGGTTCAAGTCCCGTCAGGGTCGCTCAGGCGACAAGCCCTTTCCCTTTCGAGAGAAGGGGCTTTCTCCTTATCGAGGCACCGGTTCCCGATCCGTCGGGCGGATGCCGCGAGGCTCTGTAGCTCAGTTGGTAGAGCGTTCGACTGAAAATCGAAAGGTCACCGGATCGATGCCGGTCGGAGCCACATCGTCAGGAAACCCCCGGGCCGCCGGGGGTTTTCGCGTATCCGGCGCCGGGTGCACCGCGCGGGTGGTGCGCAGGCTTGCAGTCGGACGGGTGCAACGTCAAGGGTGTTCTCGGATGCCGCTGCGGCGTCGGAGACTGGCGTCCGACGGAGTCGAAGGGACGCCATGCGTGTGATCAGGATCATCGTCGACGGGCGGGAGTACGTCCTGCCGGCCGACCAGGACGTCGCGGGGATCATGACGCGGATCACCGATCAGGTCCGCGCCGGCGGCGGCTTCGTCGAACTCGTCGACGCGCCGGGCCGCACGCTGAGCGTCCTCGTGTCGCCGGGGATGAGCCTGGCCATCGAGGTGCGCGCGTCGGAGGACGCCCTCCGCGGTTCGGATCTCGCGGCGGACCCGGTCGAGCCCTCCTGGTTCGACCCGTTCGACCTCACCTGACGCCGAATCGAATAGCAGACCGGAACCGCGTCGATCAAGCCCGCCGCGGGTCTTACCGGAGGCGGACGGGTGGCGTTACCGTGAGGTCAGGCACGCGGGAGGACCACATGGGCAGACTGCACTACGGCGACTCGTCGTTCGAGATGGAGGACCGCCTGCTGGCGCATCTCCAGCTCATCATCGGGGTGAAGCTCCGCCGCGGTGAGAACTTCTTCATGAGCTGGCGCGCGGACGAGTCCAGCGGATTCGGCCGGCACGCGGTCTGGGTCGACAACGGCGTGCCCATCCACTGCCAGTACGACGCCGCAGTGCCGGTGGAGCTCAACATGGCCTGGGCCGAGCGCCTCGCCGACCTCGCCTCCAAGGGTGGCGGCCTCATCATCCAGGCCGAAGACGTTCCCCTCGGCATCGAGGAGGCCGACGAATCGGCACAACCCCAGAACGCGAGCTGAGCGCGGGCGAGCTCAGTAGTCGTCGTACTCCTCCTCGTCGACGTCGCCGACGACCGCGATGTTGCGGAGTTTCCGGGTCTCCGCGGCCATGTACGCGACCAGTTCCTCGTCGACCAGTTCGTCGTGCTCGCCCGGCTCCTCATCCGAGATGAGTTCGCTCGCCGGTCCGATGAGGACCGTGGAGTGCCCGAGCGACCCGTCCGGCCGGCGCGTGGGGATCCGCACGGTGGCCGACGCCCGGACGTCGGCGAGTGCACCGGCGTAGTCGAGCAGCGCCCTGGCGATCGCCGACCCCGTCAGCACGGAGTCCCCTGAGTAGTAGAGCCGGTCCATGGTTCCTGCTTACTCCTGCGGCGGCGATTGCACACGGGCTTGACGTCGTCGCGCCGTCGGCGCAAGGCGGTTGCCGACTCGCACCTGAGCCCGTTCGTCAAGCCCTTGTCGGGTGGAAACCGCGAACGCACAATGGCCCTAGGCCAGCTGGGGGGCGGTGAGTACTGACATGGGTTGCCTGACGATCGCGGGGCTCGCCACCATCGAGCTCGACGACGACCTGACCGCGCACCTGCACGCGGTGCTCGTGGCGAAGTTGCGTCGAAACGAGCCGGTCCTGCTCGAGTGGACCGGGACCGGGGAGCACGCCCAGCAGGTGTGGGTCCATCCGTCCGCCGGCGTGCTCGCGTCGTACGACCTGCCCCGCCCGCCCGACCTCGACCGGCTCTGGCTCGACCGCCTCATGGTCGCGGCGAACTCGGTGTCGGGCATCTCGATCGAGGCCGCCGACCTCCACCGGCACACGCGGGTGGTCCCGGCGGCGACCCGAGCCGTCGTGGACGGCCTCGGCGCCGTGCCGCCGCCGCCGCCGCCGACGACGCGGGAGTCGGACGAGCACGACGCGCGTTCCTGACGCGCCGGTCACCCGAACCGTCGTCGCCAGAAGCGCAAGGGGGTCGCCGCATCTCCGCCGCCCCGGTACGAACGAGGTATGGAGTCCGACGTGAACCACCCCCTGCCCGGCAAGCGGATCCACCTGATCCGCTGGGTTGCCTCCGATACGGGGTGGGTGAGCGAGGTCCGAGCGGGCCGGTACCTGGGTCCGGATGACGTCGACTGGCTGCTCGACGTCGACGGGCAGCGCGAGCGACTGCCGCGCACGGTGTGGCAGCGGTTCGTGCCGAAGCACGACCAGCCCGCGCCCACCGCCCCGGCGGCCGGCGTGCTGACGATCCCGACCACGGCCCGCCCCGTCATGGAACCGTCGGCCGACTGAGCGTCGGGTCGCACCTGCGGCCCGATACCGGCATATCCGCCGTGGATGCGGCGTAGACTCCGCTGTCATGCAGCGACTTCGGATCCCCGACGTCGCCCGCCTGATCGGGGTGAGCGACGACACCGTGCGGCGCTGGGTCGACCAGGGCCGCCTACCCGCCGACCGCGGCCCCGGCGGTCGCCTCGTCGTCGACGGCGCCGACGTGGCCCGGTTCGTGGTCGCTCGTCGTCGGACCCCGGACGACGGTCCCGCGGTGAGCTCGGCGCGGAATCGCCTCGACGGCATCGTCACCGAGGTGCAGCGCGAGGGCCTCGTGGCCGTGGTGGAGATCCAGGCGGGCCCCTTCCGGGTGGTGTCCATGATGACGCGCGAGGCCGCCGACGAGCTGGGCCTCGAGCCGGGAGTCCCGGCGTCGGCGGTCGTGAAGGCGACGAACGTGGTCGTCGAACGCTCGCCGGTCGGCGAGGCGGAGTGACCGTGCGTGGTGCCCGGGCTCGCGCGATGGCGGCCGCCTTCGCCGTCGGTCTCGCGCTGGCGGGGTGCGCCGGCGGCCCCGCGCCGGACCGCACCGGCGCCGGTGCGACGACGGCCGAGGTCCGCATCGCCGCAGCCGCCGACCTCAAGTTCGCGCTTGAGGAGGTGGTGGCGCTGCTCCAGGAGCGGCATCCCGCGCTGCGGATCACGACGACCTACGGTTCCTCAGGCACGTTCCTGTCGCAGATCTCCAACGGGGCGCCGTTCGACGTCTTCCTCTCGGCCGACCTCACCTACCCACGGCAGCTCGTCGAGGAGGGACTCGCCGACGAGGAGGACCTCTTCCCGTACGCGGTCGGGCGCCTCGTGCTCTGGGCCGGCGACGAGGGCGGCCTCGATCCGGCAGACGGCCTGCCCGCCCTCGCCTCCGACGAGGTGCGACGCGTGGCGATCGCGAACCCGGCCCACGCGCCGTACGGCGTCGCCGCCGTCGAGGCGCTCCGGAGCGCCGGCGTCCTCGACGAGGTCGAGGGCAAGCTCGTCTACGGCGAGAACGTCGCGCAGGCGGCGGAGTTCGTGCAGTCCGGGAACACCGATGCCGGCATCGTCGCGCTCTCGCTCGTCCGATCCGATCCGCTCCGCGGGGTCGGCGCCTGGGCGGAGGTCCCCCTCGATGCGTATCCGAGACTGGACCAGGGCGGGGTCGTCCTCGGATCGGCCCGCGACCCCGAGGCCGCCGCGCTCGTCCGCGACGCGATCCTGAGCCCCGACGGTGCGGACATCCTCGCCCGGTACGGGTTCTCGCTGCCCGACGCGACGGACAAGGGCTGAGGGGTCCGCATGGACTGGGAGGCCATCGGCGTCAGCATCCGGCTCGCCCTCGCGACCACCGCGATCCTGCTCGTCATCGCCGTGCCGCTCGCCGCGTGGCTGGCCTTCACGCGGCGCCGCTGGGCGGTCGTCGTCGAGGCGATCGTGGCGCTCCCGCTCGTCCTGCCGCCGACCGTGCTCGGTTACTACGTGCTCGTCGCGCTCGGCACGGGCTCGCCGTTCGGGCGGTGGTGGCAGGAGACGACCGGGACCACGCTGGCGTTCTCGTTCACCGGGCTCCTCGTGGCATCCGTGCTCTACAGCATGCCCTTCGCCGTGCAGCCGTTGCTCGCCGCGTTCGCGGGCGTCGACCGCCGTCTGCTCGAGGCGTCGGCGGTGCTCGGCAGGCGACGGCTGCACGCCCTGTTCCGGGTCGTCCTGCCGCTGTCGCGCGCGGGCCTCGCGAGCGCAGCGGTGCTCACGTTCGCGCACACCGTGGGCGAGTTCGGCGTCGTGCTCATGGTGGGCGGCAACATCCCGGGCGAGACCCGCACCGTCTCGGTCGCGGTGTACGACGCGGTGCAGGCGTTCGACTACGAGACCGCGGGGCGCACGAGCCTCGTGCTCCTGGCGTTCTCGCTCGTCGTGCTCACGGCCACGTACGCGATCCAGCGCCACGGCGCCGGGCTGCTGGTGCGGCGATGACGGCCGGCGAGCGGATGCCACGGGGCGGCGGCGCCCTGCACGTCGACGTGCGCCTGCGCGACGTGCGCGCCGCGTTCGAGGTCGGGCTCGGCGAGCCGGGCGTGACGGTGCTCTTCGGCCCGTCGGGCGCCGGCAAGACGACGGTCATCCGGGCGATTGCGGGGCTGGACCGGATCGACGACGGCGAGATCCGCGCCGACGACGTCGTGTGGGACGACGGTGGCCGCCGGGTCGTGCCCGCCCGGCTGCGGCGCGTGGGCGTGCTCTTCCAGGACCGCGCGCTCTTCCCGCACCTCGATGTGGCGGCCAACGTCGCCTACGGGCTGCAGCGGATGCCGCGGGCCGAGCGCGACCGTCGCGTCGCCGAGGTGCTCGCCGCCTGCGCGGTGCCGGGCTACGGGCGACGGTCGGTGCGCGAGCTCTCCGGCGGCGAGGCGCAGCGCGTCGCGCTCGCGCGCGCGCTCGCCCCGAGTCCCCGTCTGCTGCTGCTCGACGAGCCGTTCACCGGCCTCGACCAGCCGACCCGCGTGCGACTCCGAACGGAACTGCGCGCGCTCGTCCGGACGACCGGTGTTCCGGCCGTCGTGGTCACCCACGACCGCGACGAGGCCATCGCGCTCGGCGACCGGCTGGTGGTGCTCATCGACGGCCGGGTCCGCCAGGTCGACTCCCCCGCCGTCGTGTTCGACCGACCGGCCGACACGCGCGTCGCCGCCGCGGTCGGCATGGACACGATCGCGCCGGCCCGCCTCGGCGGCGGGCCCGCCGGCACCGTGGACGTGGGCGGGGTCCGGCTCGTCGCGGAGGTCGACGCCACGGACCTGCCCCGCGAGGTCGCGGTCTGCCTGCGCGCGGCCGACCTCGGCATCGCCGCACCGGGGTCGCGGCGTCCGGACGATGCGACGAACGTCGTGCCGGCGCGAGTGCGGGCGGTGGAGGAGTCCGCCGAGCTCCTGCGCGTCCGGCTCGACGCGGGGTTCGACCTCGAGTGCCTGATCACCCGGCACGATGCGCGGCGGCTCCCGCTCCTGCCGGGGGCCGCGGTGGACGCGGTGATCCCGTCCGCCGCCGTGCACCTCGCGAGGATCGCGGAACCGGTGTGACGGCCCGCCCTCAGGCGACGCGACGGCGACGGCCGCGGGTCTCCGAGGGCAGCTCGCCGAACGCCCGTTCGTACGCCTCGGCGAACCGGGGCAGGTGCACGAAGCCCCAGCGACGGGCGATGACGGCGATGGTGTCCACCGGCGGCGCGAACCGGAGTTCGTCGCGGACGCCCTCGAGTCGCAGCGCGCGCAGGTGCTCGGACGGCGAACGGCCCGTCTCGTGCACGAAGGCCGCGTGCAGTCCTCGCGGCGAGATGTGCACGGCCTCGGCCACGTGCTGCACCGTGATCGGCTCGCCCGCGTGCGCGTGCAGGTACTCGAGCGCGGCACGCACGATCGCGGACCGCGGGCCGACGGACCGGCGACGGCCGATGGGGTCGACCCACGCCAGCGGGAACGCGTTGAGGTAGGTGACCGCGAGTCGATGGAAGACGGCCTCGATCACGAGTGGCTCGTCGAACGCCTCCGGGGCGAGCGACATGGCGCGCGTGATGCGTGCCACCTCGCGGTCCCAATACCGGCCGAGCGCCGGCGAGCGCGCGGCGAGTTCGTGCGGCTCCAGCCGGACGCCGTGGTCGTCGGCCGCCGCCCGGGCGACCGCCTCGACCCGCGCGCGGTCCAGGACGACGGCCCGCGCGGCGAAGCTCTCCCAGTGCGCGGTGACCCCCTCGCTGGCATTGATGTACGGGCGGGACACGTCGACCGCCTTCGCCCCGTGGCGGAGTTCGATGCCCTGCCCCGTGGGCGACACGACGAGGATCTGGTCGGCACCGGCTTCGACCGCGGCCGCCGCCTCGAAGGCGTAGTCGACGACCTGGATCCCGGGCGTCGAGTGGGACCGCAGGCGAACGCGGAAGGCGTCCGGGTCGACGCGCCCGAACTGCAAGCGGGGCACGAGGGGGGCGAAGGCCTCGCGCGCCGCCTCGGGGTCGGCGGTCGCGAACGAGGACCGGTCGAGTCCGGGCAAGGCGGTTCCTATCACCGGCGCATCGTCCGGCGCCGGGTCTGGACAGCATACGACCCGGAGCCTGAGTATCCGCCATCGGTACGGATCCCCCAGTTCACGTGCCAACGGGCCGGACCGGGCGTACAGTGATGCTTGCGGCCGGGTCCGCGCCGGGCTCGGGGGAACACCGGCGCCGGCCCGCCGCACACTCCGCCTTCCGCCTGCGATTAGGGTGCAGACGAGGGAATGGAGGCCCGGTGGCGAAGGTGACCAGCGCCGACGTCGCGCGCGCGAGCGGAGTCTCGCGCACGACGGTGAGCTACGTGCTGAACGCCACCCAGGGCGTCTCGGTGTCGGATGCCACGCGGCGACGGGTCCTCGACGCGGCCTCGCGTCTCGGGTACGCGCCGTCGGCAGCGGCGCGCACGCTCCGACGCGGCCGCAGCGACTTGGTGCTGTGCGTGCTGCCGGACTGGCCGGTCGGTCCCGCGGTCGAGGCGATGATCGACCGGCTGGCCGACGAGCTCGCCGGCCGCGGCATGTCGGTGCTCGTGCACCACGTGCGCGGCGAGCGTCCGCTCACCGACCTGCTGCGCGCGGTGACGCCCCACACGGTCGTCGGGCTCGCCCCATTCGATCCTGACGACGTCCGCGCCATGCGCCAGGCGGGCATCGGCGTCGTGGGCACCTTCGACGACGCGGCATCCGGCCCCGGGGCGACGACGGATGCCGCAGCCGACGACCCGCAACGGCGCATCGGCCTCGCGCAGGCCGAGCGGCTCGCGGGGCGCGGTTGCCGCCGCATCGGCTACGCCACGACGCCCGACCCCCGGGTCGCCGCGTTCGCCGGCGGGCGGCTCGCGGGCGTCCGGGAGGCGTGCGCCGCACTCGGGCTGGAGCCGCCGCTCATCGTCGAGGTCGACCTGTCGGAGCGTTCGGGCGCGGAGGCGGTGCGGGCATGGCGGTCCTCCGGCGTCGACGGCGTCGCCGCCTACAACGACGAGGTCGCGCTCGCGGTGCTCGCGGGCACGCGCGCCGAGGGGGTCGCGGTGCCCGACGGCCTCGCCGTGGTCGGCGTGGACGACATCCCCGTCGCCGCCCTCGCGTCGCCGCCGCTCACCACGGTGTGGCAGTCGCTCGACCTGCAGGCGGCGTACCTCGCGGAGTGCGTGACCGCGGCCCTCGACGGTCGGCCGCAGCCCGTGCGACCCCGCCAGGAGGTCGAGCTGGTGCCGCGCGCGTCGGCGTAGCCCGCTAGAGCTCGACGACGGTCATGCCGGAACCCGAGCCGCCCGCGCGTCCCATCGCCGCGAGCGCGTCGGGCACCTCGTCGAGCGCGATCGTGCGCCCGACGAGCTCGATCGGGCGGAACGCCTCCGATGCGACGGCGCCGAGCATGTCGGGGTACTCGTGCGCGGCCATCCCGTGGCTGCCGAGGATCTCGAGTTCGCCGGCGATGACGGCGTCCATCGGCATCGCCGCGGCGGCGTCGTCGGCGAGCAGGAGGCCGATCTGCACGTGTCGCCCGCGCTTGCGCAGGCTGCGCACCGAGGCGAAGGACGTCTGCGGGCTGCCGAACGCGTCGACCGAGAGGTCCACGCCGCCGCCGCTGGCCTCGCGGACGCGCTCGGCGGCGCCCTCGCCGCCCCGGACCGGGATGGCGCCGAGCGCCGCGGCGGCGTCGAGCGCCGCGTCGGAGACGTCGACGCCGTAGACGCGCACGCCGGCGGCGACCGCGATCATGATGGCGGAGAGGCCGACGCCGCCGCATCCGTGCACCGCGACCTGTTCGCCGGGGTGCAGCCGGCCGCGCGCGATGATCGCGCGGTAGGCGGTGGCGAACCGGCAGCCGAGCGACGCGGCCTCGACGAAGCCGAGGGAGTCGGGCAGGCGGATGAGGTTGAGTTCGGCCTCGTCGACCACGACGTACTCGGCGAACGAACCCCAGTGCGTGAACCCGGGCTGGCGCTGGTCGTCGCAGACCTGCTCGTTGCCCGAACGGCACTCGTCGCAGCGGCCGCACGCGCAGATGAACGGCGCCGTGACGCGGTCGCCGACGTGCCATCCGCTCGCCTCGTCGATCTCGGCGCCCAGTTCGGCGATCTCGCCGGCGAACTCGTGGCCGGGCACGTGGGGCAGCGCGATGGTGTCGTCGTGGCCCATCCAGCCGTGCCAGTCGCTGCGGCACAGGCCGGTCGCGCGGACGCGGACGACGGCGCCGCGGGGCGGGCACGCGGGCGGATCGACGTCGACGAGCTCGGGCTCCTCGCCGAAGCCGCGGTACATGACGGCGCGCACAGGTCCTCCTCGGGGTGCTGGGCCGGCCGCCGCCCTCGGGCACCGTGCGCCGGGTCGCGCGCCCCCTCGGCGATGACGTGACGGATGCCGCGGCGAGGCGACCTCCGGAATCCTATCGCCGTCACGCGCGGCAACACGTCGACGCATTGTGGAACAATGCCCCCATGCGCTCCGTCCTCCTGGTGCTCGCCGCCGCCGTCTGCTTCGGCACGACGGGCACCGCGCAGGCGCTCGGCCCCGACGCCGACCCGCTCTCGCTCGGGGCGGCGCGCATCTTCATCGGCGGAGGCGCGCTCGCCGCGATCGCCCTCGCCGTGCACGTCGCCGGACGCCGGGACGACGCGACCGGGACATCCGTCGCCCCGACGTCCGGCGGCAGCGGAGCCGTCGGCCTCCGACCCGGCCCCTCCGTCGCCCGGTTCGGCGCCTGGGTCGCCGTCGTGCTCGGCGCGCTCGGGGTGCTCGCCTACCAGCCGGCGTTCTTCGCCGGCACGGCCGCGAACGGCGTCGCCGTGGGCACGGTCGTCGCGCTCGGCTCGGCTCCCGTCCTCACGGGCGTGCTCGACTGGGTGCTGCGCCGGCGCTTCCCGGGGCGCGCGTGGATCGTCGCGACCGCGCTCGCCACCGCCGGCGTCGCGATCCTCGCCGCGGCGACCGGCACCGGCCCCTCGGCCGTGGACCCGCTCGGCGTCGCGGCATCCGTCGGCGCCGGCGCCTCGTACGCCGTGTACACGCTCGCGGGCAAGCACCTGCTCGACCGGGGCTGGACCGCCTCGGCGAGCATGGGCGCGATGTTCGGCGTCGCCGCCGCGGTCAGCCTGCCCGTCCTGCTCGCCACGGATGCCGCGTGGATCACCACGCCCGAAGGCCTCGCGATGGCCCTCTGGCTCGGGCTCGTGACGACGACCGCGGCGTACCTGCTGTTCGGCGCGGGGCTGCGCCGCCTCACGCCCGCGACGGTGTCGACGCTCACCCTCGCCGAACCGCTGACCGCGACGCTGCTCGGCGTGCTGGTGCTCCAGGAGCAGCTGCCCGGCACGGCGATCACGGGCCTCCTCGTGCTCGCGTCGGGCATCGTGCTGCTCGCGGTCGCGAGCGGTCGACGGATGCCGCAGCGGCAGCCCGTCGATGTCGGAGGTCGCGCCTAGCCTCGGAGGATGGACGTCATCCTCATCCCCGGATTCTGGCTCGACGCGAGTTCGTGGAACGAGGTGACACCCGAGCTCGAGGCCGCCGGCCACCGCGTGCACGCCGTGACCCTCCCCGGCCTCGAGTCCGCCGACGCACCGCGAGCGGGGATCGGGCTGGAGGACCACATCGCGGCGGTGGTCGGGCTGCTGGACGACATCGACGGTCCCGTCGCGATCGTCGGCCACTCCGGTGGCGGCGCGGTCGCCCAGGGCGTCGTCGACCGTCGACCCGATCGGGTCGCCCGCCTCGTGTTCGTCGATGCCGCGCCCATCGCCGACGGCGACTGCGTCAACGACGAGCTGCCCGTCGTGGGCGACGAGATCCCGCTGCCCGACTGGTCGGTGTTCGAGGCGGCCGACCTCGTCGATCTCGACGACGCGCTGCGCGACCGGTTCCGCTCGCGCGCCCTGCCGCATCCGGCCGCCGCCGCGAGCGATCCGCTCCGGCTGCACGACGAGCGTCGTCACGACGTCCCGACGACGGTGGTGTGCTGCGAGTTCCCGAGCTCCCAGGTGCACGAGTGGATCGCCGCCGGCGTGCCGTTCGTCGGCGAGCTGGCCGCCCACCGCGACGTCGCCTACGTCGACCTGCCCACGGGCCACTGGCCGCAGTTCACGCGCCCCGCCGAGCTGGGGCGGGTGCTCGCCGACGCGCTCGCGTCCTGACCGCTCGAGGGCGGGCGATCAGCGCGCCGGCTCGAGCTCTTCGATGAATGCGGCCACGGCGTCGGAGATCTCGGCCCGCGCCGTCTGGCGGTCGATCGTGGCCGTGCCGTCACCGGGCTGGGCGCCGTAATCGCCGAACGCGGCGTGGTTCGCCCCTTCGATCGTGACGCTCACCGTGTCATCCGGCAGGTTGCCCCCTCGGGACGCCACCTCTTCCGGGGTGCTCAGTCCGTCGTTCTCGGCCACGATCGAGAGCACCTCGAGGTCCGAGCCGGACAGGTCGTCGACGCAGTAGCTGCCGAAGAGGATGAGGCCCTCGACCGCCGGGTCGGCGTCGTCGCGCGTGCCGTCGGCCGCGAGCTGGCAGGCTCGCACCCCACCCAGCGAGTGGCCGCCGACGAACCACCGCTCGACCTCCGGTGCGTCGGCCGTGAACTCCGAGAGCGGCCGCGTGTCGAAGAACGCGAGGTTCAGCGTGGGTTCCGTGATGACCACCGTCATGCCCGTCGCCTCGACGATCCCGGCCATCTTGTAGAGGTAGGCGGAGGGCTGCACCTTCGCGCCGGGGATGAAGACCAGTCCCGCGTCGATCGCGCCGGTCGTGGGCTCGATCACGATCGACCGGTCGGTGCCCGTGATCTCCACGCCGTTCGAGCGCCACGCGTCGAGGGAGGCCTCACGGTCGCCCTCGAAGACCAGGCTGGCGTACACGAGGAAGCCGACCACGACGAGGACCACGACACCGGCGACCGCGAGGAGCACGGCACCGACGCGGCGCATCAGAGCCGGTCTCCGCTCACCTCGAACGTGTTGCAGGCGCCCACGCCCTGCTCGAACCCGGTCGCGAACCAGCGCACGCGCTGCTCGCTCGTGCCGTGCGAGAACGTGTGCGGGTCGACCTGCCCCTGCGTGGCCTCCTGGATGCGGTCGTCGCCGACCGCGGCCGCGGCGCCGATGGCCTGCTCGTACTCCTCCGGCGAGATCGGCTGCAGGAACGGCTCGCCCTCCGGGTCCTCCGTGCTCGACGCCGCCGCAGCCCACGCGCCCGCGAAGCAGTCCGCCTGCAGCTCGACGCGCACCGCGTTGGAGGCCGGCCCCGTCTGCCCGTCGCGCGTGGAGTCGAGCACGCCGGCGATGTTCTGGATGTGGTGCCCCCACTCGTGGGCCACGACGTACATCTCGGCGAGCGGACCGCCCTCGGCGCCGAACCGCGACTCGAGCTGGTCGTAGAAGCTCGTGTCGATGTAGATGGTCTGGTCGGGCGGGCAGTAGAAGGGCCCCGTGGCTGAGGACGCGTTCCCGCACCCGGTCGCCACCGCCTGCTCGAACAGGATGAAGTCCTGCGGGGGCGTGTACTCCAGCCCGATCGTCGGAGCGGCGTCCTGCCAGTACTCCTCGAGCGAGGCCGAGGCGCCCTTCATGCGGCAGTCGATCCGCTCATTCGCGTCGGCGCCGGTCTCGCACTGCTCGAGCGCGGCGTCGGACGGCGCGGGCCCCTGCCCGCCGCCGACGAGCCCCGACAGGTCGACCCCGAGGAACTGCGCGACGAGGAACAGCGCGATGGCTCCGAGTCCGCCGCCGACGGCGATGCCGGTGTTCCGTCCGCGCCGGGAGGCCCTGCCCCCGCTGATGTCGGAGTTCGGATTGAACGTCATGCGATGACGTTACTCCGCGCCGCTGCGGGCGGCATCCGCCTTCCCTCGGTCCTCGGCATCCGCTATGACGGCGTCGTCGTCCTGCTCGTCCTCGCGCTGGTCGCCCTCGTCACCGTCGATCTCGTCGTCGACGTCGTCCTCGTCATCGTCGTCGTCGTCCTCGTCATCGTCGTCGTCGTCGACGACGTCCTCATCGTCGACGTCGTCCCGGTCCGCCTCATCGAAGTCGATCCGCTCCTCGACCTCGAGGTCGTCGTCCTCGTCATCGTCGCCGGTGGTCCCGAGGTCGGCGTCGTCGTCGTCGACCGCTCCGAACGCCCCGCCCGTCTCGGCGAAGCGGTCGGTCGCACCGATGAGCGCGGCGAGGATGCCCGGCTCGTCGAACGCGTGGCCGGCGTCGTCGATGATGTGCAGTTCCGCCTCGGGCCAGGCCCGGTGGAGGTCCCACGCCGTCATCATGGGCGTGCACATGTCGTAGCGGCCCTGCACGATCACGGCGGGGATGTGCCGGATGCGCCCGACGTCGCGGATGAGCTGGCCGTCCTCCCACCACCCGCCGTGGCGGAAGTAGTGGTTCTCGATGCGGGCGAACGCGGTCGCGTACTCGGGCGACGTGAAGCGCGCGATGGTCTCGGCCTGGGGCAGCAGCGTGATGGTCGACGACTCCCAGCGAGACCACGCGATCGCCGCGGGCTGGTGCACCGCCGGGTCCGGATGCGCCAGCAGCCGCCCGTACGCCTCGATGAGGTGCGCGCGCTCGCCGAGCGGCACGGGAGCGAGGAAGTCCTCCCAGAGGTCCGGGAACACCGCCGAGGCGCCGCCCTCGTAGAACCAGTCGAGCTCCTGGCGTCGCAGCGTGAAGATGCCGCGCAGCACGAGTTCGGTCACGCGCTCGGGGTGGGTCTCGGCGTAGGCGAGGGCGAGGGCGCTGCCCCAGGACCCGCCGAACACCTGCCAGCGGTCGATGCCGAGGTGGGCCCGGAGCCGCTCCATGTCGGCGATGAGGTGCCAGGTCGTGTTCGCCGACAGGTCGGCGCCGGGCTCGGAGGCGTGCGGGATCGAGAATCCGCAGCCGCGCTGATCGAACAGCACGATGCGGTACTTCGCCGGGTCGAACAGGCGCCGGTGGGTCGGCGTCGTGCCGCCGCCCGGTCCGCCGTGGAGGAAGACGACCGGCTTGCCCTCGCGATTGCCCGACACCTCCCAGTAGATGTGCTGGCCGTCGCCAACGTCGAGCATGCCCGTCTCGAGCGGCTCGATCTCCGGATACAGGTCCCTCATGCTTCCCCCTTGCCGCTCACGCTATCGATCGGCGGATGCCGCACCCGGGCGGCGCGCCGCGCCCCGCGTCGCGCCGGCCCGACTTGGCACCCTTTCAGTATCGCCGCCTACCGTGTGGCGCATGAGACCGGTTCCCGAGCCCGCAGGCCCCGGACAGGAGTCCGTCTGGGACTATCCGCGTCCGCCCCGCGTCGAGCCCGTCGACGTGCGCGTCGCGATCCACCTCGGCGGCGAGCGCATCGTCGACACGCGCGATGTCGTCCGCGTCCTCGAGACCAGCCACCCGCCGGTGTACTACCTGCCCATCGCGGCGTTCGCCGAGGGCGCGCTGCGGCCCGCGTCGGGCTCCTCGTTCTGCGAGTTCAAGGGCGCAGCCCGGTACTTCAGCGTCCACGGCGGCGGCCGGACGGCCGAGCGGGCCGCCTGGACGTACCCCTCGCCCTCGCCGGGGTTCGAGGTGCTCCGCGACCGGGTCGCGGTGTACGCCGGGCCGATGGACGCGTGCACCGTCGACGGCGAGCGCGTCACGCCGCAGCCCGGTTCGTTCTACGGGGGATGGGTGACGTCGAACCTCGCCGGTCCGTTCAAGGGCGTGCCCGGCAGCATGGGCTGGTGAGGGGCGAGCGGATGCCGCGCCCCGGCGCCCGGCGTAGGCTCGGCGCATGAGTCGCACTCCGGTCACGGTCACGATCACGGGCGCCGGCGGGCAGATCGGCTACGCGCTGCTGTTCCGCATCGCGTCGGGCGGGATGCTCGGCGACGACACCCCGGTGCGCCTCCGCCTGCTCGAGATCCCGCAGGGGCTCCGAGCGGCCGAGGGCGCGGCGCTCGAACTGCAGGACTCGGCGTTCCCGCTCCTCGCCCACGTCGACGTGACCGACGATGCCGCCGTCGCGTTCGACGGTGCGAACGTCGCGCTGCTCGTGGGCGCCCGGCCCCGCACGGCCGGCATGGAACGCGGCGATCTCCTGCAGGCCAACGGCGGCATCTTCGGGCCGCATGGTCGCGCGATCAACGACCACGCCGCCGACGACGTGCGCGTCGCCGTGGTCGGCAACCCGGCGAACACGAACGCGCTCATCGCGGCGTCGAACGCCCCCGACGTGCCGCGGGAGCGCTTCACCGCCCTGACGCGCCTCGACCACAACCGCGCGCTCGGCCAGTTGTCGGCGGCGCTCGGCACCCCGGTCGGCGGCATCCGCGGGGTGACCATCTGGGGCAACCACTCGGCGACGCAGTTCCCGGATGTCGCGCACGCGACCGCCGGCGGCGACCCCGTGCCCGCGCTCCTGGCGGCTCGCATGGGCGGCACGGAGGCCGCGCACGCCTGGCTCGTGGACCAGTTCATCCCGCGCGTGGCGCGGCGCGGTGCCGAGATCATCGAGGTCCGCGGCTCGTCGTCGGTGGCGTCGGCCGCGTCGGCGACGATCGATCACGTACGCGACTGGGTGCTCGGCACGGGCGACCGCGGCTGGACGAGCGCCGCGCTGTGGTCGCACGGCGAGTACGGCGTGGCCGAGGGCGTGATCTCCTCGTTCCCGGTGACGTCGCAGGACGGGACGTGGAGCGTGGTCGAGGGGCTCGCCGTCGACGCGTTCGCGCGCGAGCGCATCGACGCGTCGGTCGCCGAACTCGTCGACGAGCGCGAGGCGGTCCGCTCGCTCGGGCTGATCTGATCCGACGGCGAACGGATGGCGCCGCCCGCCGCCTACGCTGGTCGCATGGCCGCGCGCGAACCGATGTCCCCAGCCCGTCGACGGCAGCTCATCCTCGGCCTCGTCGTCGGCCTGCTCGTCGGGCTCGGCATCAGCCTGTGGACGGGGTTCTGGCTCTGGCTCGCCACCGGGATCGCCGTCGGCCTCGCGGCGGGCGCGATCATGAAGCCGCCCGGCGAGGACGACACGCCGCCGCGCCGATGACCCCGGGAGCGACGACGGGCCGGACGCGTCCGCGTCCGGCCCGCCTGCGGCATCCGCTCGCTACTTCTTGACCGCCTTCTCGGGCATGGGCAGCGTGCCCGCCTCGCGCTGGGCCGCGTAGTACGCTCGCGCCTCGTCCTGGCGCTCCTGCTCGGCGCCCGACGCGATCGCGGCGCGGAGGTGCGCCTGCTCGTAGCCGAACGCGTCGACGAGGTCGAGCGCGTACGGGCGCAGGCGCTCGATGAGCCGGTCGATGTACGCGGTGACGGCCTGCGCGCGCTGCGACGAGAGCCGGCCGTGGATCAGGTACCACGCGAGGTGCTTCTCGACGAGTCCCAGACCGAACAGGTCGCGCAGCCACGTGAGGACCTGGCGGGTGCCCTCGTCCTCGGTGCGGTGCAGGCCGCGCGTGAACGCCTCCCACTGCAGCAGCTCGGCGTGGGCGCGGGCGGCCTCGATGAGCTCGTTCTGGTTGCGGTTGAACACCGCGGCCGCCTCGGCCTTCGACAGCTTGCGGGCGTCGCGGAGGCGACCGGCGATCTCGGCGATCATCGCCTCGACGCGGTCGGTGAGGAGTTCGCGCTGCGTCTCCTCGTCGCGCAGGTCGACGACGGACCGTGCGGTCGAGCCGAAGTCGGCGACGGTCTGGGCCAGGCGCCGCAGGCCCACGCCGTGCATGGCGCGGTCGGCCGCCTGGGCGGCGACGTACCGAGCCATGACGCCGGCGCCCGCCTTGCGGAACTGCGCCGAGTAGTCGGTCAGCAGGCGCTTGGCGACGAGCTGCAGCAGCACGTTGTTGTCGCCCTCGAACGTGACGTAGATGTCGAGGTCCTGCCGCAGCCCGACGAGGCGGTTCTCGGCGAGGAAGCCGGCGCCGCCGCACGCCTCGCGCGCCTCCTGCAGCGTCTCGAGCGCGTGCCACGTCGACAGCGGCTTGAGCGCCGCGGCCATGGTCTCGAGGTCCTGTCGGTCGTCGTCGGTGTCGGCCGCGCCCGAGAACACCGCGTCGAACTTCACGAGGAACTCGTCGTGCGCGAAGAACTGCGCGTAGGTCGTGGCGAGCTTGGGCAGGAGCCGGCGCTGGTGGCGCTGGTAGTCGAGCAGCACCTCCTCGTCGGTGTCGCTGCCGGCGTTGAACTGGCGACGCTGGGTGCCGTAGGTGATCGCGATGTCGAGGGCCATGGCGGATGCCGCGGTGGCGGCGCCGTCGAGCGAGACCCGACCCTGCACGAGTGTGCCGAGCATCGTGAAGAACCGGCGGCCCGGGCTCGCGATCGGGCTCGAGTAGGTGCCGTCGGGGGCGACGTCGCCGTAGCGGTTCAGCAGATTCTCGCGCGGGACGCGGACGTTCGTGAAGTGGAGGCGGCCGTTGTCGATGCCGTTGAGGCCGCCCTTCAGCCCGTCGTCCTCGCCGCCGATGCCGGCCAGGAACTGGCCCTGCTCGTCGCGCAGCGGCACGTAGAACGCGTGGACCCCGTGGTTCACGCCCTTGGTGATGAGCTGCGCGAAGACCACGGCGGCGATGCCGTGCAGCGCCGCGTTGCCGAGGTAGTCCTTCCACGCACCGCGGAACGGCGTGTGGAGGACGAACTCCTGGGTCTCGGGGTCGTAGGTGGCGGTGGTGCCGATCGAGGCCACGTCGGAGCCGTGACCGGTCTCGGTCATGGCGAAGGCGCCCGGCACCTCGAGCGACATGATGCCGGGGAGGTACTTCTCGTGGTGCGGCCTCGTGCCGAGGTGCAGCACGGCGGCCCCGAACAGGCCCCACTGCACGCCCGACTTGATCTGCAGGCTCGGGTCGGCGAGCACGAGCTCCTCGAACGCGGCGATGTTGCCGCCGTGGTCGTCCTCGCCGCCGAGCTCCTTCGGGAACGCCTTCGCGATGGCGCCGGAGTCGACGAGGAGCTTCAGCTGGCCGAGGACGCGCTCACGGTGCTCGGCCATCGGCTGGCCCTCGATGCGCTGGTACTCGGGCCGGGCGGCGCGCGCCCGGGCCTCGAGGCGGATGTCGGCCCAGGTGCCGAGCAGCTGCCGGCCGAGCGCGGCGACGTCGACGACCGGTGCCGCCTGGCCGTCGATCGGGGTGTGCGCGGGAGCGGCCTCGGCCGCGCGCTCCGTGGTGGTCGGGCGCTCGACCTCGGGCGCGGGGGTGGTGTCGGATCGTGATGCCGTGTCGACCATCGTCGGTACGTCCTTCGTCGCGGAAACGGGGCTTCCCTTCCACGGTATGGCGCGCGTTCCGGGCGCCGAAAAAGTGCGTCAGGGCCCTACAAACCGGGCGGGCCGCCCTCGGATCGCCCCTGTGGAACCATACAAGCAGAGCGGGCCCGCGCCTTGGAAGATCGACAACGCTGCTGGGCGTCAGTCACGGAAGAACGCGCTGGCCTTCGGCGTCCAGAGCAGGATCAGGACCACCGCGGAGACCGCCAGTCCGAGCCACTCCCCGACCGGGATGCCGAGGTAGGCGACGGCCATGAACAGCGACCCGATGAGCGAGAGCACCTGCAGCACGGTGACGATCATCCGCGCGACGCTGCTGCCGCGCAGGAGCCCGCCCGCGAGCCCCGCCGTGATCAGGCCGACGATGATGGACCCGATCGCCGCCGCGATGAGGCCGCCGGACCCGCCGAAGCCCGCGACGACCTCCTCGTTCGGCAGGAGGAAGAACAGGATGGCCCCTGAGACGAGGTCGATGAGTCCGGCGATGAAGGCGAGGACGCCGATGATGGTGATCGTGACCGGTCGATTGCCCTGGATCGTCGACATGGCGTCCCCCTTCGCCCGACGGTGCGTCCGTCTGGGGGGACGCTAGCAACTCCCCCGTGCGGCGACGGGCCGAAGGTCCCGTCAGCGCACGTGCTCGGCGACGACCCGCACGAGTGCCTCGCCGTAGGCCTCGCGCTTCTTCGCCCCGATCCCCGGGATGCCGTCGAGGTCGGCGAGGGCTCCCGGGCGCGAGACCGCGACGGCGCGCAGGGTCGCGTCGCCGAACACGATGTACGCGGGAACGCCCTGCTCGCGCGCCTCGCCGGCGCGCCACGCGCGGAGCGCCTCGAACAGCTCGGCCGCCGCCGGCTCGAGGTCGGCCGCCGCCGGGGTCGCCGCGCGCGCGGACCGCGAGGCGCGGACCGGGCGCTCGGGTTCGGTGCGGAACGCGACCGAGCGGTCGCCCGCGAGCACCGCCGCCGAGGCATCCGTCAGCGTCAGCACGCCGTACTCGCCCACCGACTGCAGCAGCCCCTGGGCGAGCAGTTGACGGATGACGCCCCGCCACCGCTGCTCGGAGAGGTCGTCGCCGATCCCCCACGTCGCGAGCCGGTCGTGCCCGTACTGCTCGACGCGCGGCGTGCGCTTGCCGCGGAGGATGTCGACCAGGTGCCCGGCACCGAAGCGCTGGCCGCGCTCGCGCTGGAGCCGCACGATCGTCGACATGAGCTTCTGGGACGCCACGGTGCCGTCCCACGACTCCGGCGGTTCGAGGCACGTGTCGCAGTTGCCGCACCGGCCGCTGGACTCGCCGAAGTAGGCGAGCAGGTTCTGTCGCCGGCACTGCACGGTCTCGCAGAGCGCGAGCATCGCGTCGAGGTGCGCGGCGAGCCGGCGCCGGTAGGCGAGGTCGCCGGGGCTCTCGTCGATCATGCGACGCTGCTGCACCACGTCCTGCAGGCCGTACGCCAGCCACGCGGTGGCGGGGAGGCCGTCGCGTCCCGCGCGACCCGTCTCCTGGTAGTAGCCCTCGACCGACTTCGGCAGGTCGACGTGCGCGACGAACCGCACGTCGGGCTTGTCGATGCCCATCCCGAAGGCGATCGTGGCCACGACGACCACGCCGTCCTCGCGGAGGAAGCGCTCCTGCGTGCGCCGGCGCAGCCCCGCGTCGAGGCCCGCGTGGTACGGCATCGCGTCGATGCCGTTCGCCGCGAGGAAGGACGCGAACTTCTCGGTGCTCGCGCGCGAGAGCGCGTAGACGATGCCCGGGACGGGCCGGCCGTCGGCGTCGCGCCCCTCGGTACGCACGAAGTCGAGCAGCTGGCGCCGCACGTCGATCTTCGGCGCGATGCGGTACTGGATGTTCGGCCGGTCGAAGCTCGAGACGAAATGACGCGCCCGGCCCAGCGAGAGCCGGTCGGTGATCTCGCGATGCGTGGCCTCGGTCGCCGTGGCGGTCAGCGCGATGCGCGGCACGTCGGGCCAGCGGTCGGCGAGCTCGGCGAGCGCGAGGTAGTCGGGGCGGAAGTCGTGGCCCCACTGCGCGACGCAGTGCGCCTCGTCGATCGCGAAGAGCGCGATGGTGCCCCGTTCGAGGAACCGCTTGGTCTGCTCGGACCCGAGCCGCTCGGGTGCGACGTAGAGCAGGTCGAGCTCGCCGGCGAGGTACGCCCGTTCGACCTGCGCGCGCTCGGCGGCTGACTGCGACGAGTTGAGGTAGCCGGCACGGACGCCGTTGCGGACGAGCGCGTCGACCTGGTCGTGCATGAGCGCGATGAGCGGCGAGACGACCACGCCCGTGCCCTCGCGCAGGAGTGCGGGGATCTGGTAGCAGAGGCTCTTGCCGCCGCCCGTCGGCATGAGCACCACCGCGTCGCCGCCGGCCGCGACGTGCTCGATGATCGCGGCCTGCTCGCCGCGGAACCCGTCGTAGCCGTAGACCGTGCGCAGCGCCTCGAGCGCCGAGTCGAACCGAGCGGGCGCCGGGGCCGATGCAGCGGCGGCCGATGCAGCCGTGGCCGACGCGCCCGCGCCCGGCGGACCGGGCTCGGCCGGGGGCGGAGGAGCCCACTCGTCGTCGGGCGGGACCAGCTCGTCGGGATCCCAGGGCGGCTCCTCCCACGAGGGGGCGAACGCCGCAGCGGGCTCGTCGTTCCAGGTCACCCGTCGACCCTACCCGCCGCCTCGGACGCCCGTGCGAGCATCCGCGGGGCCGGGGCGGGCCGCGTGACGGGCCGGATGTGGAGGAACGGTGGGGAGCCGGTGCGAGAGTGCTGGGAACGCCCGCGGTGCGGCATCCGCTCGACCTACGCTCGCTGCATGACCCGGATCGACGGCAGCCGCGCACTCGTCATCGGCGCGACCGGCGTGCTCGGCACGCTGATCGCGGAACGGCTCTCGGAGGGCGGTGCCTCGCTCGCGCTCAGCGGACGGGACGCCGCCCGGCTCGACGAACGAGCCGGACAGGGCGCCGCCATCGCGGTCGACCTCACCGACGAGACCGCGCCGGAGACCATCGTGGGTCGGGCCACCGAGGCGCTCGGCGGGCTCGACGTGATCGTGCTCGCGGCCGGGGTCGTCGGGTTCGACTCCGTCGCCGAGACGGCGGAGCAGGACCTCGAGACGCTCTTCACGGTCAACGCGCTCGCGCCCATGCGCATCGTCTCGGCGGCGCTCCCCGCCCTCCGCGAGTCCGCCGAGGCCGGACGCGAACCGGTCGTGCTCGCCCTCACCGGCATCGTCGCCGAACTGCCGACCGCCGGCCTCGGGAGCTACTCGGCGTCGAAGGCGGCGCTCGCGGCGTACCTCACCGCCGCGGGCCGCGAACTCCGCCGCAGCGGCATCCGCCTGCTCGATGCGCGGCCAGGGCACACCGAGACCGGCCTGGCCGGCCGGCCGCTGTTCGGCACCGCGCCGAAGTTCCCCGCGGGCCACGACCCCGCGGCCGTCGCCGACCGGCTCGTGCGCGCGATCGCCGAGGGCGAGACCGCGCTGCCGCCGGGCGCGTTCACCGGGACCTGATCCCGCCGAACGCGCCCGGCGACCGATCAGCGGTCGTCCGACGCGTGGTCCGGGCGCGGTCCCTCGTCGGCGTCCGCGGCGGGCGCGTCGGCGGGATCCGCCGGCGCGGGGCGTCGACGGGTGAGCAGGAACGCCGCGACGCCCGCCCCGAGGACGGCGACGACCGCCGCCGCGATCCACACGACGTCGCCGCCGACGGATGCCGCGGCATCCGTCGACTCGTCGCCCGCATCGGCGCCGGCGCCGGGCTCCGCGGTGGCCGCCGCGCCGCAGACCGGCTCGGCCGTGCCCTCGGCGACGGCGGCGCCGTCGGCGGGCTGCCACGTGAAGGTGTGGTCGCCCGTGATCGGGTGACCGTCGGCGGAGACCACCCGGTACGCGACCGTGTACTCGCCCGCCGGGCCGAGCTCGGCGGCGACGCTCGCGATCGGCCCGTCGACGACCGGGCAGTCGGTGGCGTAGTGGCGCCCGTCGGGGCCCACGACATCCATGGCCGTCGCGCCGTCGAGGTCGAGCAGCACGTCGTTCGTCTCGATCCAGACCTCGCCGGGCTGGTCGGCGACGGTGGACTCCGCCGCCGGCCCCTCGTCGATCACGGTGTTGTGCGCGAACGCGGGCGCGGCGGGGCCCGCCACCGCCAGGAGGGCCAGCGCGAGGGCGGACACCGCTCCGGCGGCCGCGCGTCGGACGGTGGCGGGGGCCACGTCAGGCCTTCCGGCCGCGTCGGGCGGCGAGCGCGATCACGACGCCGACGACGCCGACCGCGAGGCCCGCGATGCCGACCACCCGGGCGAGCACGTCGACCGAGGCGTCCGAGGCGGCGGTGGACGTCGCCGACGCGGTCTCGGCCGAGTCGTCGTGACCGTCGTCGTCACCGTGGCCGTGGCCGTCCGCCGCGGCCTCGCCGACCATGATCGCCGGAGCGGGGTGCTCCGGCTCCGCGCCGTCGGCACCGGGCGACTCGTTCCAGTTCGTCTCGCCCTCGACGCACGACTGGAGGACCGGGAACTCGAGCCGCTCGCCGGCGACCTCCTCGGGCAGGAACACCTGCACCTTGAACGAGTCGCGGTAGCCGTCGGGGATCGGCGTCGCGGCGGTGTAGACGACCTGGGCGACGCGCTCGGTCACCTGCGTGCCGTGCGCACCCTCGGCGGGCTCGTCGAGTTGCTCCATGACCTTCTCGATGGTCCAGCCCTCCTTGAGGTTGGGCGTGACCGAGAGGATCTGCTCGGGGATGTCGACGGTGAAGGACGTGGTGGGCGATTCGTCGCAGCCGTGGCCCGAGGCGAACTCGAGCACGGTGTACGAGGCGGCGGCCGCCTCGCCGGGCGTCACGACGACGTGCGCGTGCGCCGCGACGGGCGCGGCGAGCGCGAGCAGGGCGCCGGCGCCGAGGGCGCTCGCAGCGAGGGTGGCGGAACGGGTGATGGGTCGCATGGGTCTTCTCTCGTGTGGGTGCGAGCGCACGGCCGGTGGACGGCTGGATGTCGCGTGCGCCCGCGTACTGCGGGGTGTCGGGGTCGTGCGCCGCTCAGGCGGCGAGCCACGACGCCGGCGGACCGCGATGCCGCAACGACGAGAGGAGGACGAGCGCGAGCGCGGGCGGCCCCTGCCTGCGCGCCGCGGGGACCACGTGGCGCACGCTGGTCGCGACGGGCGCGCCGGCGAGCACCGAGACGAGCAGGCGGATGCCGCGCACGGCGGTGCCGAACGCGACGGAGACGGCGCGGGCCGCGCGGCCGAGCAGGGCGAGTGCGACGACGGTCGCCGCAGCGGCGGCGACGTGCGCGAGCGGCATGCCGAGCGCGTGCCCGTGGTCGACGACGACCGCGAGACCGCCCGCGTCGATCCGGAGCGGGACGCCCGACCCGTGCGCGTGGGCGACGACGGATGCCGCACCGCGGGCCGGCGTGCCGATCGAGTACAGCAGGTGCAGGGCGGCCTGGGCCACGAGGGCCGCGACCGCGGCACGCGGCAGCGACATCCGCTCGCCCGCGATCACCATGGCCAGCGGTGCCGAGAAGGCCATCGCGAGCGCCAGCGCGAGGACGCCCGGTGGCGTGCCGCCGCCGATCGTGTGCGCGAGGGACGCGACGAGCGTCGCGAACGCGGCGATCGCCGCTCCGCGGATCGCGCGCGCACCCCGAGGACTCACCCCATCAGCCTAACCGCCGCGCCGGGCCGACCGGACCGCCGCGGGCAGCGCGAAGGGCCGGGCACCACGTGCCCGGCCCTCCGTCGTCAGGGGGTCAGCTGATCGGCAGGACGAAGGAGAAGGTCGTGCCGGTCGGCGTCGTGATCGTGAACCGCGTCTGCGACGTCGCGCCCGCCGGGACCGGGAAGGTCACCGTGGCGCGGCCGATCTCGTCGAACGTCGACGGAACGGGGAACGCCGGATCGACGACCTCAGTGGCGAGCGTTTCGCCGTCGAGCGAGACCGTCACGGTGCCCGCCTTGGGCTCGGTCGTGCTGAAGTCCAGTGACGAGAGCGCCACCGTCGCCACGCCGTCCGACACGCTCACCACATCGACGCCCACGGCCCGCTGGGTGTAGTCGGGCGTTGCGGCCCCGAACTGCTCGAAGTAGTCGACCATCGCCTCGAGGTCGATCTTGCCGCTGTCGGCCTTCGTCGCCGCCACCTCGGGGAGCGCGAACGTCGTGAAGTTGTCGCCGCCGCCGCCGAGGAAGGAGTTCGCGCCGACCGTGTACGTCGCCGCGAGGTCGAGCGGCTCGGTCCCGAGGAAGATCTCGGTGATGTGCGAGCCGCGCGCCGCCGTCGGGTCGTACGTGTACGACAACGCCTCGTTGACGCCGAGCTTCAGGAACGGCCGGCTCGCGCCGTCCGGCTGCCACTGCTCCTCGAGCACGGCCTTGACCTGGGCGCCGGTCATCTGGACCGTGACGAGCGTGTTCGCGAACGACTGGACGTCGGCGGCTTCGCGGTAGGTCGTGTCGCCCGCGTTGATGTCGGCGCGCAGACCGCCGGGGTTCATGAACGTGATGTCCACGCTCCGGGTGCCATCGGCGTTCAGCGCCCAGAGCTGCACATCGGCCACGAAGTTGCCGAGCGTGGATTCGCCGCCGCGGTTCTCGACGAGTGCGGGCTGGCCGTTCACGGTGCCGGGCTGCCTGGCGCGGTTGAACGCCGACTCCGCCTGGCCGATGACCACGTTGCCGAGCTCGTTCGCGACCTCGGTCGCCGCCGTCACGATCGGGACGATCTGCGGGTCGGGCTCGGTGAACCAGGCGGTCACGTTGCCGCGCGCGTCGAAGGCCGTCGCCATCGTGTAGATGGTGTTCTCCATCTTCGTGATCGACTTCGTCCCGCGGTCGTACGTGATCTCCATGTTGCTGAAGCGCTCACCGTACTGGCCGCTCGAGATGACCGGACGACCGTCGATGACGTGGTTGTACGGCAGGTGCGTGTGGCCCGAGACGATCGCGTCGATGTTGTCGTTCGCGTTCAGGACGATCTCACCGAACCGGGTGTTCGGGTCCGTGGCGGACTCGATCGACGTGGTGGCCGCGCCCTCATGCACGAGGAAGACCACGATGTCGGCTTCGCCGTTGTTCTTCTTGCCGTCCGAGAGTTGATCGGCCACGCGGTTGGCGGCTTCGACGGGGTCGCCGACGGTGATGTCCTCGATTCCCGTCGGGCTCACGAGTGACGGAAGCTCGTCGGTGACGGCGCCGACGAAGCCGACGCTCACGCCCTGGAACTTCTCGATCCAGTACTCCGGCAACGCCGGCTCGCCGGTCTCCGCATCGTAGACATTCGCCCCGAGGTACTCCCAGAGCGCGAGCGGCATGACCCGGTCGGTGAGGTCGGCGAAGCCCTTGTCGAACTCGTGATTGCCGACCGCGCTGACATCGAGACCGGCCGCATTGAGCGCCTCGATGGTCGGCTCGTCGTTCTGGATGAACGACGTGAAGGTCGAGGCGCCGATCATGTCGCCGGCAGCGGCGAAGATCGTGTTCGGATTCTCGTCGCGGATCTGCTGGACCGCGGTGGACAGCCGTGCAATGCCGGCCGCCGTGCCGGCCTGCTCGATGCGACCGTGGAAGTCGTTCACGGTGACCAGGTTGATGTCGACCGACCGCGCCTCCTTCCCCTTCGGGGCCGGGGCGGCCTGAGCCGATGCGACGCCGCCGAGCGCGAGCGCTGCGGCGGTCGCACTCGCGACGACGCCTGCCGCGAGGCGGCCGCGGGACCTGGTCGTGGCGCGGTTCGTGCCCGCGCCGGGGGAACGTTGCTGCATTGCGTGGTCTCCTCTGCAAGGGGATGCCGGGAGCATGGTCGACCCCCGGCGTCGCACGCGCCTCCCGACGGATTCAGGCGACGCTGATCCGCAGCCTAGGTCGCGCTCCGCGACGTGGGAAGAGTCTTGGCCAAGTCGTCACCTCAGGTTCGGGATTTCGGCCGATTTTGCTCATCTGAGCAGCGACTTCTGCTCACATGCGCAGGCCATGGGCGCTCCATCGGCCTAGGCTGAGCCGGTGCTCACGGCCGTCCTCTCGCTCACCGGCGCCCTCGTCTACGGCGCCGCCGACTTCCTCGGCGGACTCGCCGCGCGCCGACTCGGCGCGGTCCTCGCGACGGCCGTCTCGGCGGCGTCGGGCCTCGTCCTGCTCGCGATCGCCCTCCCCGTGACGGGCGGGGCGTGGTCGGCCGAGGCGGCGACCTCGGGCGCGCTCTCGGGCCTCGTGGGGGCCGTCGCCATCTCACTGCTCTACGCGAGCCTCGCGATCGGGCCGATGAGCATCCTGTCGCCGCTCACCGCCCTGGTCTCGGCGATCACGCCCATGATCTGGGGCACCGTCGTCGGCGGCGAGCGCTTCGGCCCGATGGCGGCGTGGGCGCTCGGGCTCGCCCTCCTCGCCGTGGTGCTCGTCGGGTTCGTTCCCGAGCGCGGCGCCGTCCGCCCGAGCGCGCGCGGCCTCGCGTTCGCGACCGGATCCGGCCTCGCCATCGGCGCCTTCTACATCCTGATCTCCCAGACGCCCGACGACTCCGGGGTCGTGCCGCTCATCTTCAGCCGCATCGTCAACACCGTGCTGATGTTCGGCGTGTTCGGCCTGCTCGTGCTCGTCGCCCGGCGCGCGTCACCCGCGCCCGCGCTCGAAGCGGTCCGCGAGACCACCCCGAGAACGGATGCCGCGGCCCTGGCCGCCGCATCCCCCGCCGACCCGGTCGCGAACGCCGCCCCAGGATCCGCTTCGGACGCACGGTCCGACGCGCGCACCCCGGCTCGGGAGGGCCTCGCGGCCGGGTTCGCCATCGCGATCGGCTGCGGCCTCCTGGACGCCCTCGCCAACGTGCTCATCCTGCTCGGCATCCGCGCGGGCGACCTCGCCGTGGCCGCCGTCCTCGCGGCGATGTACCCGGCGGGCACGATCCTGCTCGCCGCCGCGGTGCTGCGCGAGCGCATCGCGCCCGTGCAGTGGGTGGGTCTCGTGCTCGCGCTCGCCGCGGCCGGCATGCTCGCGCTCGCCTGAGGCTCGGGCGACGCGCGGCCGGGCTACAGCCGCACGACCTCGGTGATCCGGACGACCGCGGTGCCCTCCTCGGCCGACGCGACCAGGTCGACCTCGCCGCGGATGCGCCAGTCGTGGTGCCCGGCCGGGTCGTCGATGGTCTGCTCGACGCGCCACAGGCCGTCCGCGGCATCCGTCTCGTCGATCGCGACGAGCCTCGGCGAGCGCGCCGGCCCGCCGGTGCCGATCGAGTCGTGCTCGGCGTAGTACGCGTCGAGCGCCTCGGGCCACATGGGACCGGGGTCGAGCGCGACGAGCTCGTCGTCGTGGTCGAGCGCGGCGAGCTGCACGCGCCGGAACAGCTCGTTGCGCACGAGCACCGTGAACGCGCGCCGGTTGGTGACGACCGACGGCGGTGCGGGCGGCACGACGGGCGCCTCGTCCTCGGGCAGGTGCGAGCGCGGGTCGACGAGCTCGGACCACTCGTCGACGAGGCTCGAGTCGACCTGGCGCACCAGTTCGCCGAGCCACTCGATGAGGTCGAGCAGGTCCTCGTCCTTCGCCTCATCGGGCACCGTCTGGCGAATAGCGCGGAACGCGTCGGACAGGTACCGCAGCACCAGCCCCTCGCTGCGCTGCAGCTGGTAGTACGACACGTACTCGCCGAACGACATCGACCGCTCGAACATGTCGCGCACAACCGACTTCGGGCTGAGCTCGAAATCGCGCACCCACGGCTGGCTCGCCGCGAACGTCTCGAACGCGTGGGCGAGCAGCTCGTCGAGCGGCTTCGGCCAGGTGACCTCCTCGAGCAGCGCCATCCGCTCGTCGTACTCGATGCCGTCGCGCTTCATCGCGGCGACCGCCTCGCCGCGGGCCTTGTACTGCTGCTGCGACAGGATCGGGCGCGGGTCGTCGAGCGTCGACTCGATGATCGACACGACGTCGAGCGAGTAGTGCCCGGTGCCCTGCTCGCTCGTCTCGGGGTCGAGCAGCTCGATCGCGGCGAGCGCGAACGGCGACAGCGGCTGGTTGAGCGCGAAGTTCGGCTGCAGGTCGACCGTGAGGCGCAGGTCGACGCCGAGGGGCCGGTCGGCGGCATCCGTCGGCACGAGCTCGACCACGTCCGCGTCGCGCAGCGTGCGGAGGATCTCGAGCGCGCGCCGAGCGAGCTCGTACCGCCGCGCCCGGGTCTCGTGGTTGTCGAAGACGAGCGAGCGGATGCCGCGGGCGACGTCGCCGCCGCGCCCGATGACGTTGATCAGCATGGCCGCGCTGAGCTTCAGCTGCGGCTGCAGCGGCTCGGGTTCGGCGGCGACGAGTCGCTCGAAGGATCCCTCGCCCCACGTCACGAACCCGGCCGGCGGCTTCTTGCGCACGACCTTCTTCAGCTTCTTCGGGTCGTCGCCGGCCTTGCGGATCGCGGTCTCGTTCTCGATCTCGTGATCCGGCGCGAGGACGACGACGGTGCCCGCCGTGTCGTACCCGGCGCGCCCGGCGCGGCCGGCGACCTGGTGGAACTCGCGCGCGCTCAGCTGCCGCATCCGCTGCCCGTCGTACTTGGAGAGCGCGGTGATGAGCACCGAGCGGATGGGCACGTTGATGCCGACGCCGAGCGTGTCGGTGCCGCAGATGACGCGGAGGAGGCCGCGCTGCGCGAGGGTCTCGACGAGCCGGCGGTAGCGCGGCAGCATGCCGGCGTGGTGCACGCCGATGCCGGCGCGGACGAGCCGCGACAGGGTCTTGCCGAATCCGGTCGTGAACCGGAACCCGCCGATCGCCTCGGCGATCTCGTCGCGCTGCTCGCGCGTCACGACCCGGATGGACGACAGCGCCTGGGCGCGCTCCATCGCGGCGGCCTGCGAGAAGTGCACGATGTAGACCGGCGCCTGGCGCGTGCCGATGAGGTCCTCCACGGTCTCCTGCACGGGCGTGCGGGCGTACGAGAAGTGCAGCGGCACCGGCCGCTCCACGCCCGTGACGCGCGCGGTGTCGCGGCCGGTGCGACGGCTGAGGTCGTCCGCGATCGCGGTGACGTCGCCGAGCGTCGCCGACATGAGCACGAACTGCGCGTGCGGCAGGGTGATGAGCGGCACCTGCCACGCCCAGCCGCGATCGCCGTCGCCGTAGTAGTGGAACTCGTCCATGACCACCTGGTCGACGGGCGCATCGGCCCCCTGGCGGAGGGCGAGGTTCGCGAGGATCTCGGCCGTGCAGCAGATGATCGGCGCGTCGTGGTTCACCGAGCTGTCACCCGTGACCATGCCCACGTTCTGCGCGCCGAAGATCTCGACGAGCTGGAAGAACTTCTCGCTCACGAGCGCCTTGATGGGCGCCGTGTAGTAGGAGCGACCCCACGGCCGGCCGGCGGCGCGGTAGGCGGCGGTGCGGGCGACGGATGCCGCGTGCGCCGCCACCGCGACGAGCGACTTGCCCGTGCCGGTCGGGGTGGACAGGATCACGTTCGCCCCGGAGACGAGTTCGATGACCGCTTCGTCCTGCGCGGGGTACAGCGCGAAGCCGCGACCCTCGGCCCACGTCACGAACGCGTCGTACATGGCGTCCGCGTCGTACGGGCTCGGGACGGCGTCGAGCAGGCTGGAGGTCATCCGTCCGAGTCTGCCCCATGCGGCCGGGAGCGGCGAACGGGGGAACCGGAAGCCGGGCGGCGAGCGCCTCCCCCAAGGCGCCCGCCGCTCGCGGCCGGTTGATTGGGGAGCCGGCCGGCGCCGCCGGTTCGGGACGGACCTCCGCGGGCCGGCTCTCCGGTCGGACCCACGGTGACAGTTCCCCCTGCGGTCCGTGGTGTGCGACCGAGGTCAACGGTACGGATGCTGCGCCGCGGTTGCCTCAGGGTCAACCCTGAATCAGGGCCGTTCCGCGTCGGGCCGCGCCACCGTCGGCCGGACCACCCCCGCCGGGTCGCCCCCGGTGAACACCTCGACGATCGCCTCGATCAGGCGGAAGGGCACGAGGGCAAGGAAGTGGACGAGCAGCAGCGGGCCGAACAGCGCCAGCGGATAGGTGAGGGTGATGAGGAGCGACGCGCGGGACCGCCACGGCAGTGCGGCGAGCGCCGGAGCCGCGGCGAGCGTGAGCCACCACGGACCCCACAGCACCGCGAGCACGACGGATGCCACGACCACGAGCACCCCGAGCGCGACCTGCCCGAGCAGCAGCCACCCGGCCGCACCGGCGTACGCGCGCTCCCGGTCGGCCGACACCCACGCCCACATCAGCCGGGCGCGCATCCGGGGGACGCCCTGCTCGAGCAGCGCCCGCCGGAACACGAGGTCGTCCTCGCGCCGCTGCAGGAGCGCTCGCCTCGGATCGCCGAGGGCCTCGGCCGCGAGCGACTGCGCGTCGTGCAGCACGGCGGGCGCCGACTGCCGCCCGTAGCTCGCGATGAATCCCCACAGCGGGCTCGGGACCGAGGCGAGGTCGGTGACGCCCGACGGCGGCGGCCCCTCCCCCGCCGCCGGCGCGCGGTACCGGCGGCCGGACACGGGGTCGACGTAGACGACGGCATCGCGGAGCTCGAAGCGGTGGCCGTCGGCCGGTCGCTGCGCCAGGCGCAGTTCGTCGAGCGGGGCGCCGTCGTCGCGCAGGAAGGGCATGCGGCCTCCTTCGGGTCTCGGCCCATCCTGCCGTGCCCCGGCGTCAGCCGAGCAGCAGCGACACCGCGAACAGCACCGGCACCGACCCCACGGTGGTGAGGAACACCGTGTCGCGTGCCGTGACCTCGGCGGTCTCGTAGCGCTGCGCGAACACGAACACGTTCTGGGCCGTCGGCAGGGCCGCGAGGACCGTGACGGCGTAGAGCTCGCGCGCATCGAGGCCGAACACGAACGCGCCGACCGCCCAGGCGACGAGTGGCATCGCGAACAGCTTGAGCGCCGAGGCGAGCAGCACGTCGCGTCGCCCCGTGCCGGGCTCGAACATCCGCTGGCCGTGCAGCGAGAGCCCGTAGGCGATGAGCATGAGCGGCACCGCGGCCTGCCCGATGAGCTGCACCGGGTCCATGATGATCGGCGGCAGCTCGAGCCCGGTGACGGAGACGAGCACGCCGAGCAGCGAGCCGACGATGATCGGGTTCAGCAGCGTCGAGCGGAGGATGCCGCGGGCCGACGGACGACCCTCCGCGGCGATGCCGAGCAGCACCAGCACGATCGGCGCGAACACGAGCAACTGCAGCAGCACGACGGGCGCCGAGTACGCCGCGTCGCCCAGCAGGTACAGGGCGATGGGAATGCCGATGTTGTTGCTGTTGACGTACCCGGCGCTCAGCGCGCCGATCGTGGTCCGCGCGAGGCCGCGGCGGAACAGCGTCGCGGAGATCAGCGCGAAGACGAGCATCATGGTCACCGCCGCGATCGCCGAGACCGGGAGCAGCGACGAGAACAGTCGTCGCACGTCGGCCGTGGCGAGCACCGAGAACAGCAGGAACGGCGCGAGGACGCTGAAGTTCAGGCGCGCGAGGACGGGGCGGGCGCTCGGCCCGAGCACCCCCGTCCGCGCGGCCAGCCATCCGACGAAGACCGCGAGGCCGATGACGGCGAAGCCCGTGAGGATCTCGATCACGGATGGCGAGCCGGGGTCACCAGCGGTGGTGCACCGATGCGCGGATCTCCCGGTCGTACAGGTCGCGCAAGGCCGAGTCGAACGAGTCCGGCAGCTCGAGCGAGCCCGCCGCGGCGTTCGCGCGAGCCTGCTCGGGGTTGCGGGCGCCGGGGATCACGGTCGAGACGCCGGACTGCCGGGCGACCCACGCGAGGGCGACCTGCGCGGGCGTGGCATCCGGTGCCGCCTCGCGGGCGAGCCGGGCGAACTCGGACGCGGCGCGCACGCCCGTGGCGTAGTCGACGCCCGAGAACGTCTCGCCGACGTCGAACGCCTCGCCGTGGCGGTTGTAGCTGCGGTGGTCGTTCTCGGCGAACTGGGTGTCGAGCGTGTACCGGCCCGACAGCAGGCCGCTCGCGAGCGGGACGCGCGCGATGACGCCGACGCCGTACTGCTCCGCGACGGGCAGCACCTCGTCGACCGGCTTCAGGCGGAAGGCGTTGAGGATGATCTGCACCGTCGCGACGTTCGGCCGCGCGATCGCCGCGAGCGCCTCGTCGACCTTCTCGACGCTCACGCCGTACGCGGCGATCGCACCCTCGGCCACGAGGGTGTCGAGCGCGTCGTACACCGCGTCGTCCACGAAGACCGACGTGGGCGGGCAGTGCAGCTGCACGAGGTCGAGTGTGTCGACGCCGAGGTTGCGCCGCGACCGGTCGGTCCAGGCGCGGAAGTTCTCGAGCACGTAGTTGTCGTGCTCCTGCGGCATCCGTCGGCCCATCTTCGTCGCGACCGTGACGCCCGCGTCGGGGTTCGCCGCGAGCCATCGGCCGATGAGCGACTCGGAACGCCCGTCGCCGTAGACGTCGGCGGTGTCGAAGACCGTGACGCCCGCCTCGTGCGACGCGTCGAGCACGGCGAGCGCGTCGGCCTCGTCGACCTCGCCCCAGTCGGCGCCGAGCTGCCAGGTGCCGAGTCCGATGGCCGAGACGGTGCGGCCGGTGCGGCCGAGGGTGCGGGTCTGCATGCGTGCTCCTGTGATCGGCGGGCGTGCGCGGGACGATCGACGGATGCCGGGCGTCCCGCGTTCGAGCCTAGCCCCGGGCGATCTCGACGGCCCCGCCGCTCACGACGATGCCGCCCGCTTCGGGGATGTCGACGACGAGCTCGCTCGGGCGGCCGACGTGCCGGCCCTGGGCGATGCGCACGCGCGCCGGCGGCGCGACCGCGGCGAGCGCGCGCAGGTAGCCGCCGACGGCCGCCGCAGCGGCGCCGGTCGCGGGATCCTCGGTGATCGTGCCGACCGGGAAGACGTTGCGCGCCTCGAACCGGAACCCGCCGTCGGCGGCGTCCGGGAGCCGGTGCAGCACCGTGATCGTCGCGGGCCAGTCGCGGGCGACCATGAGTGCCCGTGCGGCGTCGGGATCGAAGGTGAAGGCGTCGAACGCGGCGGCGTCGGCGACCACGAGCACCGGGTGGCGGTTGCCGGCGAACGAGATGCGGGGCGGATGCCGCTCGTCGAGCTGCGACGCCCGGAGCCCGAGCAGGTCGAGCGGCTCGGCGAGCACCGGCTCCGGCATGCGCTCGACCCGCGGCTCGACGCTCGTGAACGCCGCGCGGAGCGCCCCGTCGACCTCCGCCGTCTCGATGCGGACCTCGCCGACGGGCGTCGCGAAGCGCACCCGCCCGGGCCCCTCGCGCTCGGCGATCGCGACGGCGGTCGCGACCGTCGCGTGACCGCAGAACGGCACCTCGGCGACCGGTGAGAAGTAGCGGATGACGCGGGCGCCGTCGGCGCTGCCCGTGACGAACGCGGTCTCGGCGTACCCGACCTCGGCGGCGATGCGCAGTAGGTCGGCGTCGTCGAGCCCGGCCGCATCGAGCACGATGCCGGCGGGGTTGCCGCCCTCGGGGTCGGACGTGAAGGCGGCGTAGCGGAGGATCTGCGGTGCGGGGGTCACCGGTCCATCGTCGCGCGCGGCGCGGCGCCCGTCGCGGTCCAGTCGGCGATCAGTGGCCTGCGCCGCGCCAGGCCGGGTCGATCGCGACGAGCCGGACGTCGTCGAGCCGCCCGTCGCGAGCGGTCGCCGTCATGAACGTCGCCATGGGTTGGCGGCGCCGGTCGGTCGGTGAACCCGGGTTGAGCAGGCGCAGGCCGTTCGGCGCGGTCGTGTCCCACGGGATGTGGCTGTGCCCGAAGACGAGGACGTCGACGTCGGGGAAGGCGGCCTGCATGCGCCGCTCGCGTCCGGCGGCGGCTCCGGTCTCGTGGACGACCGCGATCCGCACGCCGTCGACCTCGATCCGGGCCACCTCGGGCAGGCGGGCGCGCAGCGCGGCGCCGTCATTGTTGCCGTGGACGCCGACGAGTCGCGCCGCCCGGGCCTCGAGCGCGTCGAGGGTGGCGACGTCGACCCAGTCCCCGGCGTGGACGACCAGGTCCGCGGCATCCACCGCGGCCCAGGCCTCGGGCGGCAGGTCGCGTGCGCGCTTGGGCAGGTGCGTGTCGGCGAGCAGGACGAGGGAGGTCACCTCCTCATCCTGCCCGCCCGCGCCGGGAGCACCCCTGTCAGGCCGTCGCGTCCTGCTCGGCGCCGAAGCGCTGCCGCGCCTCGTGCGGGATGAGCGGCCGCTCGCCGCGCGCCCGGATCTGCTGCACCGCCCACGAGTTGCCGTCGGGGTCGGCGAACCCGAAGAACGTGCCGCCGTCGCGCGGGTCGATCACCTGGATCGGGCCGGCGTCGACGCCGCGCGCGACGAGTTGCGCGCGCGCCGCCTCGGCGTCGGCGACGACGAGCTGCACCCCCTTGAGCGAGCCGGGCGCCATCTCGGAATGCGCCGGGAGCGTGCCCATGACGACCGAACACCCGGACCCCGGCGGGGTGAGCTGCACGAACCGGTGCGGTCCGGCGTGCGTGTCGTGGTCGAGCTCGAAGCCGACGCGGTCGCGGTAGAACTCGATCGCGCGGTCGAGATCGCTCACGGGGACGATGACGACCTCGAGCGTCCAGTCCATGTCACACCTCCGCCGCGAGCAGGGCGTCGAGCCGGGCGAAGCCCTCGCTCACGCCGCGTTCCATGCCGGACTGCACCATGCCGTCGCGAGCCTCGAGGCTCGGGTACACCGAGTGCCCGCGCAGGCGCGTGCGCCCGTCGCCGAGGTCCTCGAACGTCATGGATTCGACGGCGACCACGTCGGCCACGCCCTCGAACTCGAAGGTCTGCACCGCGAACTCGTTCTCGCGGACCGTGTGGAACGTGCCGTTGAAGGCCCAGTCGTTGCCCTCGGGGTCGGTGTGCACGTAGCGGTACCCGCCCTGCGTCCGGTAGTCCCAGCGTTCGATGCGCATCTCGTACCCGTCGGGTCCGAGCCACTGCCGCACGAGTTCGGGGTCCCGGTGGGCGGCGAAGACCGCCGAGACGGGCGCGTCGAACACGCGCTCGATGTCGATGTACGGCAGGCCCTCGGGGGCGGTGATGGTGACGGGGTTGCGGGTCTCGGTGGTCATGACGACGACTCCTTCGTGTCGCTGCGGGCGAGCAGCGCGTCGAGCTTGCGGTACTGCTGCTCGTGGATGAGGCGATACCGGTCGATCCACTCGGTGAGCTTCTCGAGCGCGGCCGCATCGAGGTGCACGGGGCGACGCTGGGCGTCGCGGCTGCGGGTGACGAGTCCGGCGGACTCGAGGACCCGGATGTGCTTCGACACCGCCTGCACGGTGATGTCGAACGGTTCGGCGAGTTCGTTGACCGTGGCCGGTCCGCGGCTGAGCCGCGCGACCATCCGTCGGCGAACCGGGTCGGCCAGCGCCAGGAAGGCACGGTCGAGCCGGTCATCGGCGTCGGCGGCATTCATATTCAACCAATCGATTGATCAACTCATTGGTTGATAAGCTACGCCGGTCGGCGGGCGACGTCAAGCAGACGACCACGGATGCCGCGGCATCCGCCACCCCTCGCGCCGGCGCCCGCCGGCACGGCAGAATCGCACCACGCCGCGCACGCCGCGCGGCCCGCCGCAGCCACCCAGGAGGCCCCATTGTCCGTCCTGCTCACCCCGTACCTGAGCTTCCGCGACGAGGCGCGCGAGGCGATGGAGTTCTACCATTCGATCTTCGGCGGCGATCTCACGCTCAGCACCTTCGGCGACTTCGACGCCGCCGAGAATCCCGTCGAGGCCGACAAGATCATGCACGCCCACCTCGTCTCCGGCGACCTCAACCTGATGGGCGCGGACACCCCGAACGAGATGCCCTTCGAGGCGGGGACCAACTTCGCGGTGTCGCTGAGCGGCGGGCACGAGGACGAGGGACGGCTGCGGGAGTACTGGGAACGCCTGACCGATGACGGCCAGGTCACCGTCGACCTCGAGCCGACCCCGTGGGGCGACGCCTTCGGCCTCGTCGTCGACCGGTACGGCGTGCAGTGGATGGTCGCGATCGGCCGGGCGTCGGTGCCCGCGACCACCGCAACGGTGGACCGGGAGACCGCGGACGAATAGGCCCGGATCCGCGTCGCTCGGCCCGGTTATCCGTTATCGGAACGGTTCTCCTCATCTTTCGCTAGACCGTCTAGTAAAACGCTACGCTCGGATCACCGAACAGCACGACGGGCCGAACAACCGGCCCGATGACGACCGAGGGGACACGATGGGACAGCTCGCGTACGGGTTCGACGGCCACCACTACGTCATCGACGACCGCACCCTGCGCCACCTGCGCGCCGCCGTCTTCGCCAAGCTCCGCCGCCGTGAGCCGTTCGCGCTCACCCTGCGCGGCGACGCCACCGCGGGCGCCGCCGCCGAGACGCTCTGGATCGAGCCGGCCATCCCGCTCCGGTTCGTCTTCGACGCCGAGGAGTCGGGACCGCTCGACCGCGCCTGGCTGGAGCGCCTCGTCGCCGCAGCCAACTCCGCCGCCGGCATGAGCATCGAGACCGAGGCGAGCGAACCGCCGCTCGCCCTCGTCGGCTGAGACCGACCGCGCTCCGCGCGCGGAACGGGCCCCCGCACCGCCTCGGCGGTCGGGGTCCCGTTCACGTGCGCGGCCTCGGATCGGACGCTCAGTCGAACAGCTCCGACAGCCAGTTGTCCTTGCGCTTCTTGCGCGGCGCGCCCTGGTCGTAGCGGCGATCGTCGTAGCGGCGGTCGTCGTACCGGCGGTCGCCGTACCCACCGGTCGCCTGCCGCAGCAGGTCCATCGGGTTCGCCGGATAGCCCTGCTGCGGCGGAGCGGGCTGCTGCGGGGCCATCTGCGGCGCGGGCGTCGGGGGCACCGGAGCGCTCGCGCCACGGGCGAACTCCTGCCCGGCGCGCTCGATGATCTTGTCGAGCTCGCCGCGGTCGAGCCACACGCCACGGCACGTCGGGCAGTAGTCGATCTCGATCCCGCTGCGCTCGCTCATCACGAGGACGGCGCCGTCGGTGGGGCACTGCATGCTGACTCCTTCATCACGGGTGGGGCCGCGAGCCTATCGGGGCAAGCTGCGAGATCGGCGGGACCGGTCGGCTCCGACACCGGCCGCGATCACCGCGCGGAGCTCCCCTCCGCGACCTCCGCCGCGGCGGCGAGATCGTCGACGAGCCGGGCGAACGCCGCCTCGCGCACCGGGCGCTCCCGCAGCCGGAGCACGGCCGACGGATGTTCCGTGACCACCGTCGGCGCCGGGAGCGGCCGCCCCGAACGATCCTCCTCCAGCACCCGACCCCGCACCTCGCCGATGCGCACCGCCGAGCCGACGACCGCACGCGCCGCCGTCGCCCCGAGGCAGACGACGACGCGGGGCCGCACCACGTCGAACTCCGCCTCGAGCCAGGGCCGGCATGCCACGACGTGCGCGACCGCCGGCTTGGCGTGGATGCGCCGCTTGCCGCGCAGTTCGAATCGGAAGTGCTTGACGGCGTTGGTGAGGTACGCGTCGCCGCGCGGGATGCCCGCCGCGTCGAGCGCCCGGTCGAGCAGGCGACCCGCGGGCCCGACGAAGGGCTCGCCCTCGAGGTCCTCCCGGTCGCCGGGCTGCTCCCCCACGAGCATCAGGCGGGCAGCCGCCCCACCGGACGAGAACACCACCTGCGTGGCGTCGCGGTAGAGCTCGCAGCCGCGGCATCCGGGAGCGGCCGACCGGAGCGCGTCGAGATCGGCCGCGGCGGGCACCCACGCCTCGGCGCCGGGACGAACGTCCTCGGCTCCGGCGTCCGGGCGCTCCGCGGCGGGGGTCATGCGGGCGAGGCTACGACCCGCTCCCCCGGCGCCCCATCCCGTTGCCCGGGCGCGCGCCGCGTGCTACGGCCAGGGGCCCCGGAAACGGCGAACGCCGGGCGGACGATGAGTCCGGCCCGGCGTTCGGGTGCGACGCGCGATGCGCGTCGTGCGCTCAGATCGCGCGGATGTTCTCGGCCTGCGGGCCCTTCTGACCCTGGACGACCTCGAACTCCACGTTCTGGCCCTCGTCGAGCGAGCGGTAGCCGCTGCCCGTGATGGCGCTGAAGTGCGCGAAGACGTCGGCGCTGCCGTCGGAGGGGGCGATGAAGCCGAAGCCCTTCTCGGCGTTGAACCACTTGACGGTTCCGGTTGCCATGCTGTGTATTCCCTTGCTTCGAACCGGGCCGAACGGTTCGGCCCGTCACGTTCGGCCAGACGGCCGTCCGCAGTCCCCCGACGGATGTCGGTGGACGATGTCCGAGGGTGCTGCGCCGTTACGGCGGCGATCCCTCGGTCTCGGGTCATGCCTGCGGATCGTGCCGCCTCCGGGCAATCAGTCGTGACACGGGCGGGCGCCCGCAAGTTGGAGGAACCTTCAGGCTATCCCATCCTTCCTGTGCGTCCGCAATACGTTTGCGTAACGTCTCGCGGGGACCGCTCCCCATGGCCGCGCGCGGGCGCGTGGATACAGTGGACGGATGCCCGACCAGCCAGCCGATCCCGTCGTATCCGCGCCGCGACCGGCGTCGCCGCTGCGGCTCATCGCGGTCGGGGTGGTGGGCGGCCTGCTCTCCGGCGCGTTCGGCGTGGGCGGCGGGATCATCATGGTCCCCCTGCTCATCGTCCTCGCGGGATTCGACCAGCGCCGGGCCGCCGCGACCTCGCTCGCGGCCATCGTGCCGACCGCGATCGTCGGCTCGATCGCCTACTTCGCCAACGGCGAGGTCGATCTCGCCGCGGCGGGCCTCGTGGCCGTGGGCGGCATCGGCGGATCCTGGATCGGCGCCCACCTGCTCCGGCGTCTGCCGATCGGGTGGCTGCGATGGGGCTTCATCGTGCTGCTGCTCGTCGTGGCGGTGCGCCTCGTGATCGTGCCGCCGGACCGGACCGCGGACCCGGCCGAATTCGACCTCGGCATCGGCATCGCCTACGTGGGCCTCGGGTTCGTGATGGGCATCGCGGCCGGCCTGTTCGGCATCGGCGGCGGGCTCATCATGGTGCCCGCGTTCATCACGCTGTTCGGCATGGGCGACCTCCTGGCCAAGGGCACCTCGCTCGCGGCCATGATCCCCACGTCGATCTCGGGCAGCATCGCCAACATCCGCGGCCGGATGCTCGTCGCGCGCGACGGCCTCATCGTCGGCGCCGCCGCGACGCTCGCCGCGATCCCCGGGGTCGCCCTCGCGTTCCTCCTGCCGCCGACGGTCGCGGCGTGGCTGTTCGCCGCGCTGCTCGTCGCGGCATCCGTGCAGCTCTCCGTCCGCGCCATCCGTGCGGGGCGTTCGGAACGCTCGTGACCCCGGGCGACCGGGCCGCCGGCTGGCACCCCGACGAGACGGATGCCGCGCTCCTGCGCTACTGGGACGGCTCCGGGTGGACGCCGCACACCGCGCGCGCGGGCGCCGTGCGGGTCGCCCTCCCCGGCGACGTCCCCGTGGCATCCGCTGCCCCGAGCCGGCCGGAGCCGGCGCTGCACCGCACGATCCGCCTCGCGGAGGCCGTGGCCGAGCACACCACGATCCCGACGCCGCCCGCCGCGCGCCCGGTCGACGACGGTCGCGGCACAGTGCGCGTCGCGGGTCCGGCGGGCACCATCACCGCGGCGGCGGCGCTCGTCATCGCCTGCGCCGCCCTCGCGATCGCCCTGATCGGCTGACCGGCTCGGCGGCGTCAGCCGCACCAGTCGCTGCGACCGCCCGCGAGGCTCAGCACGATGCGGCCGGTGTCGACCTCCACGAGGGTCGTGATCGTGTCGGCCACCCACGGCTCGTCCTCGTAGCCGTCGTTCGGCGCGCCCACCGCGCCCGTCTCGACGGCGACGAGGGTGCCACCGGGGGCGAGGCAGTGGTCGAGCACGGCCGAGCCCTCCGCCGGCGCGAACACGACCGAGGTGCCGTCGGCGTCCGCCCGGGCGACGAGGGAGGCCTGGCCCCCGTCGGAGCCGTCGAAGATGAGCACGTTGAGCAGGTGCGCACCCGCGAGGTCGAGCGACGTCACCCGGCCCGGGTACGCCCCGTCGGGCAGGTCGGCCGGGGGCAGCTCGAGGGTCGAGGTCTCCCCGGTCGCGAGGTCGATCGTGGCGCCGCGATCGGGATCCGCGACGACCACCGTGCTGGTGCCCGGGAGGATGCCGCGCAACTCGGTGTGCGAGCCGAGCGGCGTCGACGGGCGCACGCCGGCCGCGTCGACCAGGAACATCGCGCCGTCGCGGTCGCGCACGACGAGCGACGAGGTTCCGGGAACGAACGCGTAGTCGTCCACCGACATGGGCGACCCGTCGAGTCCGAGCACGGGTTGCGGCGTCGCCGCCACCCCGTCGGCGACGTCGAGCACGTGCAGCGTCGCGAATCCGCCGGCCCCGTCCTGGACGAAGCCGAGCAGCGGGCGGGTGGTCGAGGCCTGCAGGTTGCGCACGTCGCCGGACTGCGGGAGCGCCAGGCTCGCCGGCGGGCCCTCCTGGCCGGCGGCGGCGATCCGGAGCGCGTTCGCGCCGTCGTCGAGGAGCTCGATCGCCGCGATGACGTCGCCGGCGTGGGCGAAGGACTCGATCCGCGGTGCGGCGAGCACGACCTCGGGCTCACCGCCGCCGGTCGCGACGCGGACCACCGTGTCGTCGCCGTCGGCGCGGCGCTGCAGCACGTGGAGCACCTCGTCCGCGGTGCGGAACTCGTGCCGCAGCGCCGATTCCGGTCCGCCGCCGACGGCGCGCACGCCGGCCACCTCGACGACGTAGTCCTGCGAGGGGCGCAGCGGCGCGGCGAACGCGACGCGCACCGTCCGGTCGTCGACCGAGACCGTGGCATCCGTCGCCGGGTCGACCCGCACCGCGCTCGCGTCGAGGTCGGCGACCGGCTGGTTCAGGCGGAACTCGATCGTCGTCCCCGCGAGGCGCGTCGCGTCGCCGAGGCCGGCGACCGTGTCGAACACGCGCGGCCCGCGGAGGGCGTTCGCCGCGCCCAGGCCGACGACGAGCACCGCGAGCACCGCGACGATGGCGAGCACGAGCCGCGTGAAGCGCGCCGACGCGGGCGGCGACTCGGCAGCGCCGGCGACGGGCGACTCAGAAGACATACGGCTGCTCCGGCTGCTCGGTCGGTTCGACCGTCTCGGGGACCAGCACGGGCGACGGCCCGGCGGCGGGGTCGACGTCGAGCCGGCCCTCCGCGGTGACCCAGTCGTCGGCCGCGAAGCGGTCCTGCCAGCCGGGCAGGTGCACGGGCACGCCGACGGGCTGCGCATCGACCGCGCAGCAGGTGACCGTGAACCGGGCGACGTAGAAGACGTCCTCGTCGTCGGGCGACGGCAGCACGAACCCGGTGACGGAGATCGGGTCGGCGAAGTCGGCCGGGTCGGGGTTCTGCCGCAGGATGAGGGCCCAGTCCTTGACCGTGAACGACGAGGTGTCGCCGCCGACGAGGTCGGGCGCGGCCGAATCGGGCCCGACGGCCGTGGCGTTCAGCTCGCGGTTCTCGGCGGTCGCCGTGGTCAGCGTCGCGGGCGGCAGCACGAGCAGGGCCACGGCCGTGCCGGCCACGATCGCGATGCCGGCGACCGTGCCGAGGCGACGGCGAGCGGATGCCGCGGGGCCGGCCGCGGCGGCGTCGTGGACGTGGTCGTGGCCGTGGCCGTGGCCGTGATGGTCGTCGTCGTCGTCGTCGTGGTCGTGGCCGTCGGAGCCGTCGCCCGCGGCATCCGTCGCCCGCCGTCGCAGCACCGGGATCACGGCGAACGCGGCCACCACGAAGACCACCGCGATCACGGCCATGATCACCGTGAAGAGGAAGTAGCGCGGGTGGATGTAGAAGCCCAGGCGGTTCGTCGCGGCGAGCCACAGCGTCGCGATGACGCCGATCGCGGCGAGCAGCACGCCCTGCCAGCGGCGCAGGAACTCACGCAAACGCGTTCACCCCCAACCCGATCGCGGCCGACGCGAGCGCCACCACCGCCGTGACCTGCACGAGCGTGCGGGCCGTGAACGTCGTGCGCATGAGCGCGAGCATCTTGATGTCGATCATCGGACCGAACACGAGGAACGCGATGATCGCGCCCGGCAGGAACGTCGAGCCGAACGCGAGCGCGAAGAACGCGTCGACGTTCGAGCAGATCGAGATGACGAACGCCAGCAGCATGAGGGCGACGACCGACCACACCGCGTCCTGCCCGACCGCGACGAGCACGTCGCGCGACACCGCGATCTGGATGGCGCCCGCGATCGCCGAGCCGACCATGAGCGCCGGCAGCATCGCCGAGGTCTCGTCGGCGAACATGCGGACCGCCTGCCGCGCCTTCGCCGGCGCCGCAGCGCGCCCGTGCGCACCGCCGTGCGCCGCCTGCTCGTCGGCGGCGTGCGCGCACGTGGCCTGGAAGCCGGGCGTGAGCAGGCGCATCGGATCGGGGTGCCGGCTGAAGATCCAGCCGATCAGGTTCGCGACGAGGAACCCGCCGATGATGCGCCACGCGAGGATGCCGTCCTCCCAGCCGAACGCCTGGTACGTCACCACGATCGTCACCGGGTTCAGGATGGGCGCGGCGAGCAGGAAGGTCATCGACTCGCCGACCGACAGGCCGCGGAGCATCAGGCCGCGCGCGAGCGGCACGTTGCCGCACTCGCAAACGGGAAGCAGCACGCCGAACAGCGAGACGACCGCGCGCCGCAGCCACGGCGTGCGCGGCAGGCGCCGCATCAGGAAGTCGGCCGGCAGGAACAGCTGCACCGCGATCGAGAGCACGATGCCGAGGAAGACGAACGGCAGCGACTCGATGACGACGCTGATCGCGAGCGTGATGCCGTCGCGCACGCCGTCGGAGAGCGCCTCCCCGGTCTCGGCGGGGACGAACAGGCGCACCGAGAGCAGCAGCAGCACGGCGGCGACGCCCACGCCGAACCCGACGGTGCGTCGGGTCGTGCTGGCGGGTCGCGCGGGGGCGCTCACGGGGGACGTCATCCCCTCAAGGGTAGGCAAAGCGCGAAGCGGATGCGCGCAGGGCGCGGGCGGGGCTCAGTGCTCGGGGGCGGTTCCGACGTCGTGCGCGGCGCTCCCCCGGGCGGACCGGCGGTGGGTCGCGGTCACCTCCCAGGTGCGACGCAGCGGCGCGGCGACCTCGTCGTGCAGTCGCTGCGCGAGGCGGACGAACACGAAGTCGACCATCGCGAGCTGCGCGATGCGGCTCGACATCGCGCCCATGCGGTACGCGCTCTCGCGGGCCTGCGTGGCGAGCACGTACTGCGCGGCGCGGCCCACGGGCGAGTGCGGCGAGTTCGTGATCGCGACCGTCGTCGCCCCCGCCGCGCCCGCGACCTCGAGGGCCTGGAGGGTCTCGGCGGTGAGGCCCGTGTGCGACACGGCGATCGCGACATCGCCGGGCCGCCGCAGCGCCGCGGAGACGAGCGCCACGTGCACGTCGACCGAGCACGCCGCGGAGATGCCGATGCGGGCGAGCTTCTGCTGCAGGTCCTGCGCGGTGAGGCCGGAGGCGCCGAAGCCGTACACGTCCACGTGCCGCGCGCCGGCGAGCGCGTCGACGACCGCGTCGAGCACCGTCGTGTCGAGCGCGTGCGCGGTCTGCTCGATCGCGAGCACCTCCTGGAACGCGATCTTCGAGATGACGTCGCCGACCGGGTCGTCGGGGCTGATGTCGGAGTCGGCGAGCCCGAAGCGATCCCGCTCGGCCTGCTCGCGGCTGAGGGCGCTCGCGACCTCCATGCGGAACTCGCGGTAGCCCGAGAACCCCAGGGTCTGGCAGAAGCGCGCCACGGTCGACAGCGACGTGCCGCACACGTCGGCGAGTTCGGTGATGGTGAGGTCGACCACGAGCGTCGGGTCGTCGACGACCGCCTCGGCCACCTTCGCCTCGGCGGAGCTCAGCCGCGGCAGCGCCTGCCGCACCTCGGTCAGCACGTTGGTCATCGGACTCCTCACCGGGTCTCGTCGATGATGCCGCGCAACGCAGCGCGCAGCACTCCATCCTCGCGGGCGAGTCGCTCGGTCGCGACCTCCGGCGACACCCCCGTCAGGGTCACCAGGATGGCGGGCTTCACGCGACCGTCGCACGCGGCGAGCGCGGCGGCCGCGGCATCCGCGTCGACCCCGGTCGCCAACCGGACGATGCGCTCGGCGCGCGCGCGGAGCTTCGCGTTGGTCGCGCGGACGTCGACCATGAGGTTGCCGTGCACCTTGCCGAGGCGCACCATCGCGAGGGTCGAGACGGCGTTCAGCACGAGCTTCTGGGCGGTGCCGCCCTTGAGCCGGGTCGACCCCGTGACGACCTCGGGGCCGACCACCGTCTCGATCGCGAGCTCCGCGACGCGGGCGATCTCCGAGTCGGCGTTGCACGCGAAGCCGATCGTGAGCGCGCCGGCCTCGCGGGCGTGCCGGAGCGCGCCGACGACGTAGGGCGTGCGGCCGGAGGCGGAGATGCCGACCACCGCGTCGCGCGAGGAGAGGCCGATCGCGGCGAGGTCGGCGGCACCGGCGCCGGGGTCGTCCTCGGCGTCCTCCACGGAGTGCCGGAGCGCGCGGTCGCCGCCCGCGATGAGCCCGACGACGAGCGCGGGGTCGGTGCCGAACGTCGGCGGGATCTCGCTCGCGTCGAGCACGCCCATGCGGCCGGCGGTCCCGGCGCCGACGTAGACGAGGCGGCCGCCGTCGCGGAGCCGCGGCACGATGGCGTCGACGGCGGCGGCGATCTGCGGCGCGGCCGCGCGGACCACGGCGACCGCCTCGGCGTTCGCCGCGTCGAGCACGGCGAGCTGCGCGGCCGTGTCGAGCAGGTCGAGCTCGCCGGAGTCGCCGCGGACCGCCTCGGTGGCGAGGTGCTCGAGCAGGTCGCGCAGGTCGGCGGGCGGCGTGGAGCTGGTGAGGGAGGTCATGCCTGGTCTTCCATGTTCGGGGCGGGACTCGGCTGCACGGTGAGGGCGGCGAGCCGGTGCGGTGGTGCGTCGGTGCGGTGGCGGCCGGGCGGTGCGCCGGGGCCGCGGGCGGCGGTGAGGGTGCCGAGCACGCGCGGCGTGCCGCGTCCGTGCCGGGTCAGTTCGGCGGCGATGCCGTGGCAGCGCATCCAGCCGAGCAGGCCGAACAGCAGCACCTCCTTGGCGTCGGGGTCGACGCCGCGTTCGGCGCTCGAGGTGGGGCGGATGCCGCGGGCCCCTGCGTGCGCGCCGATCCGGCGCACGAGGTCGGCGTTGTGCACGCCGCCGCCCGAGAGGACGAGGTCGGCGGTGCCGTCCGGCACGGCCGCGACGACGGTGCGCGCGGTGAGCTCGGCGAGCGTGGCGAGCAGGTCGGCGAGCGGTAGGTCCGCGGCATCCGCTCGCCTCGCCGCGGCGTCGACGACGTCGAGCGTGAACGTCTCGCGCCCGGTGGTCTTGGGCGCCGGCGCTGCGAAGTACGGGTGCGCGAGGAGCTCGCGCAGGAGCGCGTCGTGCACCGTGCCGCCCGCGGCGAGCGCACCGTCGCGGTCGTAGCCGCTCGCGCCGTCGGTGGCGCGGGCGACGGCCGCGTCGAGCAGTCCGTTGGCCGGGCCGGTGTCGAACGCCTCGACCTCGCCGTCGGGGTGCACGACCTGCACGTTGGCGATGCCGCCGAGGTTCGCGGTGGCGATGGGCCGGCCCGACTCGCGCGCCTCGGCGCCGAGCCAGGCCCGGTCGAACACGGCCATGAGGGGGGCGCCCTCGCCGCCCGCGGCGATGTCGGCCGTCCGCAGGTCGGCGACCACGGGCGCGTCCATGCGCTCGGCGATCCACGCGGGCGAGCCGAGCTGCAGCGTGCCCTGCGCGCGACCGCCGTCGACCCAGTGGTGCACGGTCTGCCCGTGCGAGACGACGAGGTCGGCCTCGCCGGCCGGGGCGACGGATGCCGCGGCGTCGGCGAACGCGCGACCGAGCTCGGTGTCGAGGCGGCACCACTCCGCGCCCGTGAGGGCGGCACCGTGCACCACGTCGAGCACCCGGTCGCGCAGCCCGTCGGGCCAGGCTACGGTCCGGGTGCGGACGGGCGCCAGGCCGAGGTGCACGCCGGCATCCGCGTCGGCGCGGTGCTCGACGTCGACCAGGGCGACGTCGATGCCGTCGGCCGACGTGCCGGACTGGAGCGCGAGGATCCTCATCGGCCGGCTCCGGACGCGAGCGGGACGCCGGCCGTAGGCTGCGCCGGCGTCGTGCCGGCTTCGAGCCGCTCGCGGACGGCGATGGCGGCGAGCCGGCTCGCGGCGCGCGCGTGGACGACGGGCAGGGCGGGCGCGTCGGTGCCGGCCGCGATGTCGGGCGCACCGTCGGCGGCGCCGACGTTGACGACGACCGCGTCGGGCCGCACGCGTGCGACGGCGACGACGAGGGCCGCCTGCGGGGGGTCGGCGAGCCGGTCGACGAGCACGACGACGCCGCAGCCGTCGGCCGTGGGATGGTCGGCGGCCTCGACCGCGGCGACGAGGGCGCGGCCGCGGTCCTCGGCCGGGTCGACGCGGTGCACGGGCCCGCCGGCGGCGAGCACCGACGCGACCGCATCGAGCGCGGCGTCGACCGCGAGCGTCGCCCGGCGCCGCACGTCGAGCACGACCGCGGGCCCGTCGACGGGCGGCACCGGCCGGGTGACGTCGATCGCGGCGCGGGCCAGTTCCAGGGCCGCACCGGGGCCGAGTCGCGGGGCCTGGCCGGCGGTCGCCGCGACGGCCGCGGCATCGGCGGCGGCGCGGGCGTGGTCGGCGAGCGCGCGCACGCGCCGGCCCGCCTCCTCGAGGCGTGCCACGGGCAGGGTTCTGTCGTCGACGGCGTCGAGCAGCGCCCGGCGCACCTCGGCGAGCACGGCGACGTCGGCGTCCGGGGCGGGCGCGCCGCCCCACGGGTTCGCCGGGTTGCCGAGGCAGAGCAGGTCGGCGCCGGCGAGGAGCGCGCGCACGGCGCCGACGCCCGTGCCCACGGTCTCGCGGATCGCGGCCATGTCGAGCGCGTCCGTGATCACGGCGCCGTCGAACCCGAGTCCGCGGAGGCGACCGAGCGCGACGGGGTTCATGGTGGCGGGTTCGGCGCCCCAGGACGGCACGACGAGGTGCGCGGTCATGACGGCCGGCACGCCCGCGGCGATCGCGGCCCGGAACGCCTCGAGGTGGATCCGCTCGAGCTCGCGCTCCGGCATCCCGAGCACGGGCAGGCCGTGGTGCGAGTCGACGTGCGTGTCGCCGTGGCCGGGCCAGTGCTTGGCGCACGCGGCGGCGCCGCCCGAGCGGATGCCGCGCACGAGTGCGGCGGCGTGGCGCGACACGAGCCCGGCGTCGTCGCCGAACGAGCGCACGCCGATCACCGGGTTGCGCGGGTCGACGTTGACGTCGGCGTCGGGGGCGAGCACCACGTTGGCGCCGACCGCGGCGACCCGCCGCGCGAGCTCGGCTCCGACCGTCTCGGTCGCGGCCAGGTCGTCCACGCGCCCGAGCTGGGCGGCACCGGGCAGCGTCGAGCCGGAGGCGGACTCGAGTCGGGTGACGTTGCCGCCCTCCTCGTCGACGCCGACGAGCACGTCGTCGCGCCGGTCGTGGAGGTCGTGCGCGAGCGCCGCGCGCTCGTCGTCGCCGCCCAGGTTGTGCGCGAAGAGCACCGCGCCGGCGAGTCCGCCGTCGAGGTCGCGGCGCAGCCAGTCGGGGACGGCCGTGCCGAGGAACCCCGGCCACAGCACGCCGTCGACGAGGGTGCGGACGGCGGGATCGGCGGAGCGCGTCATCCCTTCACCGCCCCCGCGACGAGGCCCGAGGCGAGCTTGCGCTGCACGAGGACGAAGAACACCATCACGGGCACGGTGATGATCGTCGACGCCGCCATGATGGCGCCCCAGTCGTTGGAGTGCTCGCCGAAGAACTGCTTGAGGCCGATCGCGACCGTGTAGTTCTCGGTCGCGCCGCCGAGCAGCGTCATGGCGAAGATGAACTCGTTCCACGCGGTGATGAACGAGAACACCGAGGTGGCGACGAGGCCGGGCATCACGAGCGGGAGCAGCACCGAGCGGAACATGCGGCCCCAGCTCGCGCCGTCGAGGTAGGCGGCCTCCTCGAGCTCCTTCGGCACGGCGGCGACGAATCCGCGCAGCATCCAGATGCCGAACGGCAGCGACAGGGCGACGTAGACGATGATCAGGCCGAGCAGCGTGTTCAGCATCTGCAGGTCGCGCACCTGCACGAACAGCGGGATGACGAGCGCCTCGAGCGGCACCATCTGCACGATGAGGATCATCAGCAGCATCGCCGTGCGGAACCGGAACCGGAATCGCGCGACGGCGACCGAGGCGAGCAGCGCCAGCACGGCCGAGGCGAGCACGGTCACGAGCGCGACCGTGGCCGAGTTGCGCAGGAACACGTCGAACCCGCCCTCGGTGAGCACGTACTCGAAGTTCTCGAGCGAGAACTCCTGCGGCAGCAGGCCCTTGCCGGCCGAGCCCGCGCGCGCGTCGAACGCGCTCGAGAGCATCCAGAACGCCGGGAACAGCGTGAAGGCGAGCAGCAGGGCGACGAGGACCGCCTTGAACGCGGCGAGTCGGGTGCGTCGGGTCACAGTTCCTCGTCCTCCTTCAGCAGGGTGCGCACGTAGACGACCGTGATCGCGAGCAGCACGAGCGTGAGCAGCACGGCGATCGCCGAGCCGAATCCGTAGCGGTTCTGCCCGAACGACTCGACGTACGACCACACGCCGAGGTTCAGCGCCTCGCGGTTGGTGCCGGCGCCGCCGGGCATGAGGTAGACCTGCGCGAACACCTTGAAGTCCCAGATGGTGGACAGGATGATGACCACGGCGAAGACCTGGCGCAGGCTCGGCACGATGATCGAGAAGAACCGGCGCCAGGGTCCGGCCCCGTCGACCTCGGCGGCCTCGAGCATCTCCTTCGGCACGCCGAGCAGGCCCGCGAGGATGGTGATGGCCACGAACGGGAAGCCGTGGTGGATGACGTTGAGGAGCACGATCCCGTAGAAGGTCCACCGGTTGGTGAACCAGTTCACCGGGTCGTCCTGCAGGCCGAGCGCCTGCAGCGTGCTGTTGACGATGCCGCGGTCGGCGTCGAAGATCCAGATCCAGACGTAGGTGCCGGTCACGGCGGGCATGGCCCAGGCGACCATGATGGCGCTGCCGACGATGGTGCGCCAGAGCGGGCCGAGCGAGGCCATGAGCACGGCGACGCCGGTGCCGAGGGCGACGGTGCCGGCCACGGCGAGCACCGCGAAGCCGACCGTGTTCGGGAGCACGACGGTGTAGAGCGTCGGATCGGTGAACACCTCGCCGTAGTTGGCGAGTCCGATCCAGTTGGGCTCGCCCGAGACGATCTCGCGGAGCCCGTAGTCCTGCAGGGAGAAGAGCACGACGCGCACGAGCGGCCAGAGCAGCAGCACGGCGAGCACCGCGAGTGCGGGTCCGAGCAGCAGCCACGGGCGGGCGGCGACGAGCGGATGCCGCCGGCGCCGGACGGGGCGCGTCGGCCCGCCGGCCGCGGCGGGGGCCGGAGCCCCCGACGCGACCGGCGGACGGTTGACCAGATCGACCACGTCGTCAGTCGCCGTTCATGATCGAGTTCATCTCCGCGGCGGCGTCGGCCGTCGCCTGCTCGACCGTCTTCTGCCCGGAGAGGATCGCCTGGATGGCGGTGTTCGTGGTCTTCTTCGCCTGCACGGCCCCGTACTTCGGGGTGACCGGCACCGAGGCGCCGCCCTCGACGAGCTGCGTGGCGAACGGGGCGACGAGCGGGTCGTCGCTGGCCATGGTGTCCTCGAGCAGCGAGGCCTGGCCCGGGAAGTAGCCCGACTGCGAGCCCCACTTCTCGGCGAACTCGCCCGTGGTCATGAGCTTGACGAACTCCCACGCGAGGTCGGTGTCCTCGGCGGTGTTGAAGACCGACAGGTGCGAGCCGCCGAGCACGGACGGGGCGATGCCGCCGTCCTTGCCGGGGATCGGCGCCGCCGCGAACTTGCCCTCGAGGTCGGGGTTCTTCTCGACGATCGCGGACGGGGTCCACGAGCCCATGAGCGCCATGGCGACGTCGCCCGCGGCGAACGAGTCGAGGACCTCGGTCTCCTTCCACGTGGTCGCACCGGCCGACGAGAAGCCGTGCTCGGTCGCGAGGCCGGTGTAGAAGCCGATGCCCTCCTGCGCCTCGGGGCTGTCGAGGCCGGAGACCCACTCGTCGCCGTCCTGCTCGGCGACCTCGCCGCCGGCGCCCCAGACCCACGGGTAGACGGGGAACTCGGCGTCGCCGGGCACGGCGAACGCGATCATCTCGGGCTTGGCGGCCTTGATCGCCTCGCCGGCGGCGACGATGTCGTCCCAGCTCTCGGGCGCATCGAGTCCGAGCTCCTCGAACACGTCGGCGCGGTACACGAGCGAGCGCACGCCGGCGTACCAGGGCATGCCGTAGAGCTCCTCCTCGTAGGTGCCCGACTCGACGAGGCCCTCGACGAGGTCGCCGCGGAGGTCCTCGCCGTCGACGTACTCGCCGATCGGCGCGAGGGCGCCGGCGTCGGCGAACTCGGCGGTCCAGGTGGTGCCCGTCTCGGCGACGTCGGGCGTGGTGCCGCCGGCGATCGACGTGACGAAGCGGTCGTGGGCGTCGGCCCACTGCACGAACTCGACGTTGAGCTCCGCGCCGGTCTCCTCGGTGAACGCGGCGGAGACCTCCTCGAAGAACTCCTCGGAGTTGGGGTTGGTCCCCTGCATGATCCAGACGTCGAGGGTCTTGCCCTCGCCGTTCGCGCCGCCGTCCTCGGATCCGCCGGCGCACGCGGAGAGGGCCAGCGCCGCGGTCAGGCCGAGCGCGGCGATGGGTAGGGCTCGCTGCTTCATATGATGTCGACTCCTCGTTGAATGCATCGTCGGTGGGCTCCCCACCGTCCTGGGCTGGAAGTAGTATTCGGGAATGCGCACAGGTTTGCAAGTTTTTTCCAAAGCGGATGCCGCGGGTCCGCTTCTCGGTCGGCGGCCGCGATGAGCACGGTCCTCGCCATCGACGTCGGGGGCACCGGCGCCCGCCTCCGCCTCGCGCCCGCGCGGTCCGAGGAGCCCGCCGGCGCTGACGACGTCCGGACCCTCACCGCCGACGGCGCTCGCGTGGGCCGGACGGGCTCGGATGTCGCGGCGGTCGTCGTCGAGCTGGTGCGCCGCGCCCGCGACCGCTGGCCCGCCGACCCGCCCGCGGCCGTCGGCGTCGGTGCGACGGGACTCGCCTCGCTGGTCGACGACCACGACGGACTCCTGCGCGACCTCGTCGCCGCCTCGGGCTGTGCGCGCGTCGCCGTCGCCGCCGACGCGGTGACCGCCCACCTCGGGGCGCTCGGCGGCGAGCCGGGCGCGGTGATCGCCGTCGGCACGGGCGCCATCGCCCTCGGCACGGACCTCGACCGGCGGTGGATCCGCGTCGGCGGCTGGGGCCACCTCTACGACGACCGCGGCTCCGGCGCCTGGATCGGCATCGCCGCACTGCAGGCCGCGATCCGCGCCCACGACGGCGTGGGTGGGGCGGGTCGCGCGCTGCTGGCCGCCGCGACCGACCGGCTCGGCGCGCCGCCCACGTGGACGCGCCTGCTCACCCTCGACGACCGCGCCGGCGTGCTGGCCTCGCTCGCCCCGGACGTCGTCGCCCTCGCCGACGCCGGCGATCCCGCGGCATCCGGCATCGTGCATCGCGCCGGGCAACTCGCCGCGGAGAGCCTGGCCGCCGCCCTCGTCGACGGCATCCCCCGCGTCGCCGCCGCGACGGGCGGCCTCACCGCCGCGCCGCGATACGCCGAGGCGCTCGCGGCGGAGTTCGCCCGCCTCGCGCCCGACGCCGACCTCCGGCCGTCCCGCGGGGCCCCGCTCGACGGCGCGGTCGAGCTCGCGCGTCGCGCCGCCGCGGGCCGCGCACCCGCGACCCTGCCCGGCCTGCTCTGGAGCACCGCACCCGCCGCAGGCGGATGAGGCGCACTCCCCCGTCCGCGGCATCCTGCGCCAGCATGGTGGCATGACCGCCCTCGGCAGCCCGAGCCTCGAGCCCGACCCCGCCCACCCGGGGCTGCGCTTCCGCCGCCCGGAGGAGCGCGACCATGCGCGCGTGGTCGGCGTCATCCCCGCGTGGTGGGCCCTGCCCGGCACCGCGAACCTCGGCCTGCTCCTGCCGCGCCTCTTCCTGCAGCACTTCGCGGACACCTCGACGGTCGTCGAGGACGGCGACGGCGACCTCGCGGCCTTCCTCATCGGCTTCCGCTCGGCGTCCCAGCCGGGGGTCGCCTACATCCACTTCATCGGGGTGCGGCCCGACCTGCGCGCGACGGGGCTCGCACGCACGCTCTACGAGCGCTTCTTCGCGGCGATGCGGGCGAGCGGATGCCACCGCGTCGGCGCGATCACCGGCCCCGGCAATGCGGCGTCGCAGCGGTTCCACCGCGCCATGGGCTTCGACTCCTCCGGCGACACCGAGATCGAGGGCGTGCTCGCCTGGCGCGACTACGACGGCCCGGGCGAGCACCGGGTGGTGTTCACGCGGCCGCTCTGACGCGGCATCCGCCCTGCACGCCTTCGAGAACGCTGTGAGGATGTCGCAACCGAACCCGATCAGGATGCATGAAGTCGCCTTCATGTGTTTCCATGTTCTCGGAGGGGAGTAGTCCCCGCAGGGTGCGTCGTCACTCCGAGTCCGCCACCGGGCTCCGGCGCACCCGGGCCGCACGGCCCCGGCTCCGGCCGGGCGGCGCGCGACGCTCGGACGAGACCTCCGGTTGCCACACCTGACAACTGGAGGAGACCGTGGACGTCCCCCTGTACGCCTGGCTCGCCGTGCTGGCGGCCATCATCGCGATGCTCGCGATCGACCTGTTCGCCCATCGCCGCGCCCACGTGATCGGCGTCCGCGAGGCGCTCGGCTGGTCGATCGTCTGGGTGCTCTCGGGCATCACCTTCGGCATCATCGTCTGGAACTCGTGGGGCGCCGAGGCCGGCCAGCAGTACTTCGCCGGGTACCTGATCGAGAAGTCGCTCGCCGTCGACAACGTGTTCGTGTGGGCGATCATCTTCGCCTCGTTCGCCGTGCCGCGCGAGTACCAGCACCGCGTGCTGTTCCTCGGCGTGCTCGGCGCGCTCGTCTTCCGCGGCATCTTCATCGCCGCCGGCGCCGCGCTCATCGAGAACTTCTCGTGGATCCTCTACGTCTTCGCCGCCTTCCTGATGTTCACCGGCATCCGGATGCTCGTCACGCGCAACGAGCACGTGCACCCCGACCGGTCGCGCACGCTGAGGCTGTTCCGGCGCTTCGTGCCGACCACCGATGCGTACTACGGGCAGCGGTTCCTGATCCGTCGCGCGGGCGTGCTCGTCGCGACGCCGCTGCTCGCCGTGCTCGTGCTCGTCGAGGTCACCGACATCATCTTCGCCGTCGACTCGATCCCCGCAATCTTCGCCGTGACGACCGAGCCGTTCCTCGTGTTCACGGCGAACGCGTTCGCGATCCTCGGACTGCGCGCGATGTACTTCCTGCTCGCCGACCTCATCCACCGCTTCAGGTTCCTGAAGCTCGGCCTCGCGCTGGTGCTGGTCTGGGTGGGCACCAAGATGGCGCTGCTCGACGTGTTCTACATCCCGACGACGGTGTCGCTCGCGGTGGTGGCGGTCATCATCACCGTCTCGATCGTCGCCTCGCTGGTCGCCACGCGCGGCCAGGGGCGCCACGAGGTCGAGGCCGCGCCCGCGGGGGCATTCCGGATCGCGACCGACGAGGAACTCGCCGAAGCCGAGCCGGTGTTCCGGCGCTCGCGCGAGCTCACTCGCACCTGACCTCCCGCCGAGTGCGCGGAATTGCGACGAGTGTGCGGGTGCACGCGCGCGCACTCGTCGCGTTCGGGCGCACTCGCGGAACCGGCCGGGCGGGCGGCGTCGTACGCTCCCAGGATGCGGACCTGCTTCGGCGTCGACCTCGCGTGGGGCGAGGGCACGCCCGCCCGTCCGCCGAACGAGACCGGTCTGGTGCGACTCGGCGCCGACGGCACCGTGCTCGACGCGGGCTGGGCGCGCGGCGTCGAGGCGGTCGCGGCCTGGCTCGCCGAGCGGATGTCGCCGGGCGACGTCGTCGCGATCGACGCGCCGCTCGTGGTCGCGAACGACCGCGGCATCCGCGAATCCGAGCGCGAGGTCGGGCAGCGGTACGGCCGGTGGAAGGTCGCCGCCAACCCGACCAACCTCGGCACGCGCTGGCTCGCCGGCGTGGCGCTGCGACGCCGGCTCGAGGCATCCGTCGCGGGATTCGCGGTGGTGAGCGGGCTCGAGCCGCCGGGCGCCGCCGCGGTGTCGGCGTTCGAGTGCTACCCCTACACGACCCTGGTCGGCGCGGCCGAACTCGGGTACGACCGCGAACGGCCGCGCTACAAGCGCCCGAACGCCGCCCTGCCCGCCGCCGAGCGCCGGGCGTTCCGGGCCCGCGAATGCGACGACCTCATCGAGCGGATGACGCGCCTCGCCACCGCCGACCCGCCCCTCGACCTGCGGTCGCACCCGGTCACGGCCGCCCTCGTCGATGAGCGCTCGCCCCTCGCCGACCGCCCGTACAAGCACCGCGAGGACCTGCTCGACGCCGCGCTGTGCGCCTGGACCGCCGCGCTCTGGGCCCGCCACGGGCTCGAACGCTGCCAGGTGCTCGGACTCGGCGCCGCGCCGGACGCCGACGGGCGGCCCTCCACCATCGTTGCGCCGGCGCGACCCGAGCAGCGGCGCTGAACGTCGTCGTCCGGCGGACGGTTAGCAGAGCGGTTCTCGGCTGGCAAGGGCCTGTCGCGGGTCGATCCGGCCGCCTAGCGTTGGGGTCACGTCGCATCCACGGCGCGACGCAAGGGATCGAGAGGGGGACCTCGATGGGTGAAGGCGACAAGGTCGGAAACAAGGCCGAGGAGCTCGGAGGCAAGGCCAAGGAGGCCGCCGGCAAGGCGACCGACAACGAGCGCCTCGAAGCCGAAGGCCGCGGTGACCAGACCAAGGCCAACCTCAAGCAGGCCGGCGAGAACGTGAAGGATGCCTTCCGTTCCTGACCGGACATGAAGCGGATGGGGCGCGTACCGCGGGGGTGCGCGCCCCATCGTCATGTCCGCGGATGCCGCGGGGTGACGTTCGCTGAGGGCTGAGGCCCCTCGCTTGCCGATGTCGGCGGGCGGTGGTTGGCTCAGCACGTGCTCGGCCGTCTCCTCCTCCGCTACCTCAAGCCCTACACGTGGCTCATCGTCGGCGTCCTGCTGTTCCAGATCCTGTCCGTCGCGGCGACGCTGACGCTTCCGCGGCTCAACGCCGCGATCATCGACGACGGCATCGCCAAGGGCGACACCGCCTTCATCTGGTCGACCGGCGGGCTGATGCTCGCGATCTCGCTCGGTCAGATCGTCGCGGCGATCATCGCCACCTACTTCGCCGCCAAGGCGGCGATGCGCGTCGGTCGCGACATCCGCAACGACGTCTTCGATAAGGTCAGCGCGTTCTCGGAGCGGGAGGTCTCGCACTTCGGGCCCGGCTCGCTCATCACGCGCAACACCAACGACGTGCAGCAGGTGCAGATGCTCGCGATGACGGGCGGCACCATGCTCGTGAGCGCGCCGCTCATGGCGGGCTTCGGCATCTTCATGGCACTGCAGCAGGATGCGGGCCTGAGTTGGCTCATCTGGGCGGCGGTGATCACGATCCTCGTGGTGGCGACGCTCGTCATCAGTCGCATGGTGCCGCTGTTCCGCACCTTCCAGGTGCGCCTCGATGCGGTCAACCGCGTCCTGCGCGAGCAGCTCACCGGCATCCGGGTGGTGCGCGCGTTCGTCCGCGAGCCCATCGAGGAGCAGCGGTTCAGCGTCGCCAACCACGACATCATGGACGTGGGCCGTCGCGTCGGCACGCTCTTCATCACGCTGTTCCCGCTGTTCATGCTCGTGCTCAACGTCACCGTGGTCGGGGTCATCTGGTTCGGTGCCATCGAGGTCGACGCGGGCCAGGTCCAGGTCGGCACCCTCTTCGCGTTCATGCAGTACGTCGGCATCATCCTGAGCGGCGTGCTCATGGCCGCGTTCACGACGATCATGATCCCCCGGGCGGCGGTCTCGGCCGAGCGCATCGGCGAGGTGCTCGCGAGCGAGTCGACGCTCACTCGCCCCGAGCAGCCCGTCGGCGACTTCCCCGCACCGGGCACCGTCGAGTTCCGCGACGCCGCCTTCCAGTACCCGGGCGCCGAGCACGGCGTGCTCGAGGGCGTGACCTTCCGTGCCGACCCGGGCGAGACCGTCGCGATCGTCGGCTCGACCGGCGCCGGCAAGACCACGCTCGTCTCGCTCATCCCCCGGCTCTTCGACGTCACCGGCGGCGCGGTGCTCGTGAATGGGGTCGACGTGCGCGAGGCCGACCTCGACGAACTGTGGAAGACCATCGGGCTCGTGCCCCAGCGGCCGTTCCTGTTCGCCGGCACCGTGGCCTCGAACCTGCGGTTCGGCCGCGAGGAGGCGACCGACGCCGATCTCTGGCACGCCCTCGAGATCGCGCAGGGCCGTGATTTCGTGGCCGAGATGGAGGGCGGCCTCGACGCCCGCATCTCGCAGGGCGGCACGAACGTCTCCGGCGGGCAGAGGCAGCGGCTCGCGATCGCCCGTGCCATCGTGCACCGGCCCCGGATCCTCGTCTTCGACGACTCGTTCTCCGCCCTCGACCTCACGACCGACGCGAGACTCAGGCAGGCGTTGTGGCGTGAACTGCCCGAGGTGACCAAGGTGGTCGTCGCCCAGCGCGTCTCCACCATCACCGACGCCGACCGCATCGTGGTGCTCGAGGACGGCCGGGTCGTCGGCGTCGGCCGGCACGACGAGCTCGTCGAGACGTGCCAGACGTACCGCGAGATCGTCGAATCCCAGCTCGGAGTGGAGGCCCAGGCATGAGCGCCGACGTGAACGGCCGGGAGCTCACCGCCGAGGAGCTCGAGGAGCAGCAGCTCGCCGAGGAGGCCCGCGTCAACTCCGGGGACTGGAACGCCATCGCGCCCGGCAAGGCGCAGGACTTCGGTCGGAGCTTCCGACGCATGATCGGACTGCTCGCCCCGTGGAAGTGGTCGTTCGCGTTCGTGTCGGTGCTCGGCGCGATCGCCGTCGTGCTCACCGTCATCGCCCCGCGCGTGCTCGGCGAGGCGACGAACGTCATCTTCGAGGGCTTCATCTCGCTGCAGCTCCCGGCGGGCGTCACGCAGGAACAGGTCGTCCAGCAGTTGCGCGCCGACGGCCAGGACGACCTCGCGAACATCGTCTCCGCAGCGACGCTGACCCCGGGCGAGGGCATCGACTTCGTCCGCCTCAGCCAGCTCGTGATCATCGTGCTCCTCCTGTATGTCGTGGCCTCGGTCCTCTCCTGGATCCAGGGCTACGTCATCAACGTGATCATGGTCCGTGCGATGTACGGCCTGCGCGAGCAGGTCGAGTCGAAGATCCACCGACTGCCCCTCAGCTACTTCGACCGCACGCAGCGCGGCGAGCTCATCTCGCGGGTCACCAACGACATCGACAACATCACCCAGACCATGCAGCAGTCGCTCTCGAGCGCGCTGACGAGCATCCTCACGGTCATCGGCGTGCTCGTGATGATGTTTTCGATCTCGTGGCAGCTCACCCTGGTCGCGCTGGTCGCACTGCCGCTCATGGCGGTGATCTTCGGCATCATCGGGCCGAAGTCGCAGGCCGCGTTCGGCATCCAGTGGAAGAAGGTCGGCCGGCTCAACGCTCGTGTCGAGGAGTCGTTCTCGGGCCACGCGCTCGTGAAGGTCTTCGGTCGCGAGCGGGACGCGAGCGAGAAGTTCCGCGCCGAGAACGAGGAGCTCTACGAGGCGGCGTTCAAGGCGCAGTTCCTGGCCGGCGTCATCATGCCCGGCATGATGTTCATCGGCAATCTCACCTACGTCGGCATCGCCGTGCTGGGCAGCATCATGGTGGCCGGCGGCCAGCTCCGGCTCGGCGACGTGCAGGCGTTCATCCAGTACTCGCAGCAGTTCACGCAACCGCTCGCGCAGCTCGGCGGCATGGCCGCGGTCGTGCAGTCCGGCACGGCGTCGGCCGAGCGCGTGTTCGAGCTGCTCGACGCCGACGAGCAGTCGCCGGATGCCGCGGATGCGCCCGCGTCCGTCGAGGGTCGCGGCGTGATCGAGTTCGAGCACGTCTCGTTCTCCTACACGCCCGAGCGTCCGCTCATCCGCGACCTGTCGTTCCGCGTCGAACCCGGGCAGACGGTGGCGATCGTCGGCCCCACGGGTGCCGGCAAGACGACGCTCGTGAACCTGGTCATGCGGTTCTACGAGCTCGACGGCGGCCGGATCCTCATCGACGGGCAGGACATCTCCGAGCTCACCCGCCGCGACGTGCGAGCCCGAACCGGCATGGTGCTGCAGGATCCGTGGCTGTTCGGCGGCACGATCCGCGACAACATCCGCTACGGACGCGAGACCGCGACCGACGACGAGATCATCGCCGCCGCGCGAGCGACGTACGTCGATCGGTTCGTGCACTCGCTGCCCGACGGCTACGACACCGTGCTCGACGAGGACGCGTCGAACGTCTCGTCCGGTGAGAAGCAGCTCATCACGATCGCCCGGGCGTTCGTGGCGCAGCCGAGCGTGCTCATCCTCGACGAGGCGACCAGCTCCGTCGACACGCGCACCGAGCTGCTCGTGCAGCACGCCATGGCCGCGCTGCGGCAGGGCCGGACCTCGTTCGTGATCGCGCACCGCCTCTCGACGATCCGCGACGCCGACCTGATCCTGGTCATGGAGCACGGCGACATCGTCGAGCAGGGCACGCACGACGAGCTCATCGCGGCGAAGGGCGCCTACTACCGCCTCTACAACTCGCAGTTCGAGCAGGCGGCGTACGACGTCGACGCCGAGCCCGACGCCGAGGGGGCTCGACCGGCTTCGACGGAGGCCGCCGACGGGAGCCTGCCCGCCTCGGCCGACCTGTCGAGCTCCTGACCGTTCGTCCCACCACGAGGGGTGTCGCCGGACGATCGGCGGCACCCCTCCGACTTTTCCCGGCTCGCGGAGCCCGATCTCCGCATTGCTCTTGACGCCCCCCGGACGCGGGTGCAACATGAGCGACGTTCATGTCTGAACCAAGGGGGGGGTTCCATGTTCCGTCGACTCGCGATCGCCACGGCCGCTGCACTCGTCGTCACGGGGGTGAGCGCCGCACCCGCGACCGCCAGTCCACCACCCGACGGCGGGGACCTGTTGTCGGTCTACACCGGCACCCTCGACGGCGACGGCATGGCCGCACTCGTCGAGCTCGGCGTCGACCGTCACGACGTCGTCGCCACTCCGGTCGAGGGCGAGCCGGGTGAGGTCGCCGTCGAGGTCATCCTGAGCGGCGAGCAGGCCGACCAGCTCGCTGCGGCAGGCGCCGAACTCGAGGCGAAGGCGGCACCGGAGTCGCGGATGCGCACCTTCGGCGTGCAGCAGACGGTGTACGACCGGTACCTCGGCGACGGCGGCATCCTGGAGGAACTGCAGCAGCAGGCGGCCGATCACCCCACGATCGCCGAGCTCGTCGTCTTCGGCGAATCCGTGCAGGGCACCGACATCGCGGCCGTGCGGGTCACGAAGAACCCCGCCAAGGTGAAGGACGGGAAGCGGCCCGCCACCGTCTTCGTCGGTGCACAACACGCGAGGGAGTGGATCACGCCCGAGATGGTGCGCCGACTGCTCGACGACGTGCTGAACGGCTACGGCACCGACAAGCGGATCACGAACCTCGTGAACACCACCGAGATGTGGTTCATCCCGGTCGCCAACCCCGACGGCTACGACTTCACGTTCGAGCCCGGCAACCGACTCTGGCGCAAGAACCTGGCCGACAACAACGGCGACGGCCAGATCACCGTCGGCGACGGCGTCGACCTGAACCGCAACTTCCCCACCCGCTGGGGATACGACAACGAGGGCTCCTCGCCCAACCCGGCGAGTGATACCTATCGCGGTCCGAGCCCCGCATCGGAGCCGGAGACCCAGGCCCTCGACGACCTGTTCGCAGCGATCACGCCGGAGTTCCTCGTGAACTACCACTCGGCTGCCGAGCTGATCCTGCACGGCATCGGATGGCAGGTGGCGACGCCGTCGCCCGACGACGTGATCTACGAGGCGATGGTGGGCGACGACGCGAACCCGGCCATCCCGGGCTACGACCCCGACATCTCGGCCGAGCTGTACACGACCAACGGCGACACCGACTCCCACATGCAGGAGGCGCACGGCACGCTCGGCTTCACGCCGGAGATGTCGACCTGCCAGTCGGCGTCCGCGGTCGACCCCGACGACCAGTGGGAGCCGTCGGCCTGCCAGAGCGTCTTCAACTTCCCGGACGACGAGGAGCTCATTCAGGCGGAGTACGAGAAGAACATCCCGTTCGCGCTCGCGGTGGCCGAGTCGGCCGTCGACCCCGACGACCCCGTCTCGGTCGTCGATCGCACCGCCGAGAACTTCGTGGTCGACAGCTTCGAGGTGTCCTACGGCGACCCGCAACCCGTCGCCGTGACGGCGAAGCGCGCCCTCAAGGCCATGAAGCTCGTGTACTCGATCAACGGCGGCAAGCCCGTCACGGGCGCGCTCAGCGAGTGGACCGGCGGCGAGCGCTACGGCGACGAGAACGACGACTACTACGCCGAGTACCGCGGGCTCGTGAAGGGTGCGAAGCCCGGTGACCGGGTCGAGGTCTGGTTCACGGGCACCGCGACCGGCAAGGGCGCCGGACCCGGCAAGGCGGGGCCGGTCCAGAGCGAGCGCTTCACGTACGAGCTCGTCGAGGACAGCGGCAGTCCCGTGCTGGTGGTCGCCAACGAGGACTACACCGGGGTGAACCCGACCTACCCGGCGGGCACCGACGGGCCGAAGTACCTCGATGAGCACGTGGCCGCGTTGCAGGCCAATGGCGTGACCCCCGCCACGTGGGACGTCGACGCGCAGGGCGTGCCGCACCACCTCGGCGTGCTGTCGCACTTCGACGCGGCGCTCTGGTACCTGGGCGACAACCGGCTCACGCAGGACCCGGAGGACGAGCTGATCCGGTACGGGTCGTCGCAGCTGCCGGACCTCGCCGTCGCCGAACGCCAGCAGTACCTCACGATCGCCATGCGCGACTACCTGAACGAGGGCGGCAAGCTCGCATACGCCGGCGAGACCACCGGGTACTACGGTCTGGGCGGGAGCCTGTTCGGCGGGATCTACTACGGTCTGGACGGCGCTCCCGATCAGGAGTGCGCGGTGACCGCGGATCCGTTCGCGGACTGCCTGCTGCTCGCCGACGACTTCACGCAGTACTGGATGGGCGCGTTCTCGCGCTCGGACGTCGGCGAGGAGGAGGGCACCGTCGGCATCGCGCCGCCGCTGGAGGACGTCTCGCTCACGTTCGGCGGTCCGGCGACCGTCGACAACCCGGTCGACGAGGCCGGCTCGTTCGTCGTGACGAGCGACGTCCTCCCGGTCGACGAGTTCCCGCAGTTCGCGAGCGACGGCGTGGCGGAGTATCCCGACCCGTTCGGCGCGGTCGAGGGCGAGTGGGCGGCGGCCGCCGGGCATGTCGACGACGGCTACCAGCGGCTGGGTCGCACGTTCGACCTGGCGGGCGTTTCGGCGGCCGACTCGCCGAGGTTCGAGGCGCAGATCGCCTACGACCTCGAGCCGGGCTACGACAACGTCATCGTCGAGGTCCGTCCCGTCGGCACCGACGACTGGACGACGCTCCCGGAGGCGGGCGGTGCGACGAGCACCGACGTGCCGACGGAGTGCGAGGCGGGCTTCCTGCTCGACCTGCACCCGTGGCTGCTGAACTACCTCACGCCCGGCAATCCGTGCACGCCGACCGGCGACACGGGCGACTGGAACGCGATGACCGGTTCGTCGGGGGGTTGGATCCCCGTCTCGTTCGACCTGAGCGCGTACGCCGGCCAGGAGGTCGAACTCGTGGTCAGCTACGTGACCGACCCGGCCTCGGGCGGGCTCGGTGCGATCCTCGACGACACGAAGCTCGTGACCGGCACGGACACCGTCACCGACGCCGAGGGCTTCGAGTCCGGGCTGGGAGCGTGGGAGGTGCTCGGACCGCCCGAGGGCAGCCCGGCGAACTTCTCCGACTGGGAGCGCTCCGACGGCCTGGCCGAGCTCGCCTCGGTCGTCGCGACGGAGGACACCCTGCTGTTCGGTTTCGGCCTCGAGCAGCTGGCCACCGACGAGCAGCGGGCGGAGGTGGCCGGGCGCATCCTCGCCCACTTCGGCAGCTGACCCGAGCTGTCGGCGACCGGATGCCGCGCGGGGGCGACCCTCGCGCGGCATCCGTTCGTCAGTGCTCGTGCCGACGGGTAGCCTCGAAGCAACGTGACGACCCCGACCCCCCTCCCCACAGCCCCCACGTGGCGGCTCTGGCTGGTGTGGGGCGTCGGGGTCGCGGCGTACGTGCTGTCGGTGACGAACCGCACGTCGCTCGCGGCCGTCGGCGTCGACACCGCGGTCCGCTTCGACGCCGACGCGTCGACGCTGTCGATGTTCGCCGTGATCCAGCTCGCCGTGTACGGCGGCATGCAGATCCCGGTCGGCCTGCTGCTCGACCGGTTCGGCGCGCGCCCGGTCATCACCGCGGGCATGCTGCTCATGGCGATCGGCCAGCTGCTGCTCGCGTTCGCCCCGGACGTCGGGTGGGCGATCTTCGCGCGCATGCTCCTCGGGGCCGGCGACGCCGCCGTCTTCCCGAGCGTGCTGCGCGTCATCGCGGTCTGGTTCCCGGAACGGCAGGCGCCGTTCATGGTGCAGCTCACCGGGCTCGTCGGCCAGTCCGGCCAGATCATCGCGGTGCTGCCGCTGGCCGCGCTCCTCCATGCGACGAGCTGGAGCGTCGCGTTCGGGTCGCTCGCCGGGCTCGGCGTGCTCTTCACCGTCCTGACGTTCGCCGTGATCCGCAACCGTCCCCCGGGCCGCGTCGCCGACGTCTCGGTCGACACCGTCACGGGCGCGATCCACGTGGTCCGCTCGTCCGCCGACCTGCGGCAGGGGTTCCGCGAGTCGTGGGCGCACCCCGGCACGCGGCTGGCGTTCTGGTCCCACTTCACGACGCCGTTCTCGGGCACCGCGTTCGTGCTGCTCTGGGGCTTCCCGTTCCTCACGATCGGGCATGGGCTCACGACGGGCATGGCGTCGCTGCTCTTCACGGTCTACGTCGTCTTCGGCGTCCTCGTCGGCCCGGTGATCGGCGCGCTCTCGAGCCGCCACCCGATGCGACGTTCGCGGCTGCTCGTGCTGCCGCTCATCGGCATCCAGGTCGTCGCGTGGCTCGTCGTCATCGCCTGGCCGGGCACCGCGCCGCTGTGGCTGCTGTTCGCGCTCGCGTTCGCGATGAGCGCCGGTGGCCCCGCGTCGATGATCGGCTTCGACCACGCGCGCACGTTCAACCCGCGCCACCGGCTCAGCACCGCGACGGGCATCACGAACGTCGGCGGGTTCCTGGCGGCGCTCCTCGCGATCCTGCTGATCGGCATCGCGATGGACGCGCAGGGCGCCGGCACCCCCGACCGCTACACGCTCGACGCGTTCCGCCTCGCGTTCCTCACGCAGGTGCCGCTCTGGCTGCTCGGCAGCCTGTTCATCGTGATCGAGCGGCGACGCACGCGCGTGCACGTCGGGCTCGACGCGCCCCGCGTGCGCCGACGCGACCGCGGGCGCCCCGGGGCCTGACGCGTGGCTCCTCGACTCGGGATGGCCGCGGCCATAGGGTTCAGGCATGGACAGCGCCGTGGCCGCGATCGCCGAGTGGATGCCGCAGCAGCGGTGGTTCGGCGGCAAGGGGCACACGCCGCAGCTGCGTGAGATCGGGTCGTGGGAGCTGCCCGTCGACGAGGCGGGCGTCCGCGTGCGGTCGCTGCTGGTCATGGACGAGGCGTCGCAACCGCCCGTGCTGTACCAGGTCCCCGTCGTGGAGCGGAGCGCGGCCGTGCCGGCGGCATCCGCTCACTGCATCGCACGGCTCGACGACGGCACCGCGCTCTACGACGGGCCGCACGACCCCGCGTTCACCGACGCGCTCCTCGAGCTCATCGTGGGCGAGGGCCGCGCGGTCGCGCACGGCGCGTGGGCGGCGGGCCACTTCTCCGGGGCGACGGATGCCGCGCCCCGCGGCGCTCGCGTGTCCGCGACGGTGCTCGGGGGCGAGCAGTCGAACACCTCGATCGTCTACCGGCCCGACGGCGCCGCGCCCGTGATCTGCAAGGTGTACCGGCAGCTCCACCACGGCGACAATCCGGACGTGACCCTGCAGACCGCGCTCGCGGCGTCGGGCTCGCGCCACGTGCCCGGGAGCGTGGGCGACGTGATCGGCGAGTGGGACGACACCGGGCGGCCCGACGGGCGCGCCCGCGGTCACCTCGCGTTCGCGCAGGAGTTCCTGCCGGGCGTCGAGGACGCCTGGCGCGTCGCCCTCCTCGCCGCGGCCGCCGGGCAGGACTTCGCCGACGACGCCCGCGCGCTCGGGGTCGCGGTCGCCGAGGTGCACCTGTCGCTCGGCGAGCTGTTCGAGCGCGAGCCGGCGACGGGTGACCTCGTCGAAGCGGTCACGGCGGCGTGGCAGCGGCGACTCGGCATCGCGGTCGACGAGGTGCCCGCGATCGCTCCCCACCGGGACGCGATCGACGCCTTCTACGCTCGCGCGCAGGCGGGGGCCTGGCCCGAGCTGCAGCGCGTCCACGGCGACCTGCACCTCGGGCAGGTGATCCTCGCGCCCGGGCGCGGCTGGCTCATCCTCGACTTCGAGGGCGAGCCGATGCGCCCCATGCACGAGCGCCGACGCCCCGACCTCCCGGTGCGCGACGTGGCCGGGATGCTCCGCTCGTTCGACTACGTCGCCGGGGCAACCGAGCTCGTCCACCCGGAGCGGGCCGAGGAGGCCCGCGCCTGGGCGGCATCCGCTCGGCAGGCCTTCATCGACGGGTACGTCGCCGCGTCGGGCATGGACCTGGCCCGGTACCGCGACCTGCTCGCGGCGTTCGAGCTCGACAAGGCCGTGTACGAGGCCATCTACGAGACGCGCAACCGGCCGGACTGGGCGCCGATCCCGCTGCGGGCCATCGCGAAGCTGCTCGAGAGCGGGCCGCTGCGCGCGTCGACGGATGCCGCGGGCGCACCGGATCGCGATGCCGCGGACGCACCGGATCGCGTGGGCGACCCGGCCTGACGCGGCATCCGTCGCCCGCTGCTACACCCGACCGCCGTCGGCCGCACCCGGGTTCGGCAGGTCGTGGGCCTCGCCCACCGTGCCGTCCTCCGCGGCGCGCCGGTCGGCCTCAGCCGAATCGAGCGCCGTCTCGTCGAGGTCCTCGTCGAGCGGGGTCTCCTCGCCGTCGGAACCCGGGTCGAGCGGGATGCCCTCCTCGCGGCCGCGCGGCTGCTGCTGGGGGTCCATCTGCGGATCCGTGGAACTCACCATCGAACACCACCTCCTGGGCCGAGCGTACGACCGGGGCGATGCGGGCCGACAGGGGTTGCGATTCGGGCGTCGGGCGCTTCCGCTGGCGGCGCCTGTGGGGGCTGCGGCGCTGCCGCCGAGGTCAGCGGATGCCGCGGGCCCAGAGCATGAGCGGCGTGCGATCGGCGTAGTCGACGTACTCGTCGCCGAACGCGTCGACCAGCCGGTGCTGCTCGATGCGCGCCTTCACCGCGAGCACCACGACGAGCGCCACCCAGGCGACGATGAGGTCGATGCGCGCGAACCAGATCACCCAGCCCGCGGCGGCGACCAGCAGGCCCACGTAGATCGGGTTGCGCGTGAGCCGGTACACGCCGGTCGTGCGGAGCCGCGCGCCCGGGCGCGGGGCCACCCACGGCACGAGGTCGCGGCCGAGCGCAGCGACCCCGGCACCCGCGAGCACGATGCCCACCATGATGAGCAGCACCGCGAGCACCGCCGACTGCTGCCCGCTCCACAGGGGGGCGCCGGGCACCGTGAACGGCACGATCAGCAGCACCCCGATCAGCAGGAACTGCAGGGCGACGAGCCAGTTCGCACGATCCTTCACGGCTCCATTCTCGCGCGTCGCGCGCGCTGCGAGCCTGCCCACCGCGGCCCGTCTGTGGGAGGCTGGCCCCGGAGGTCACATGCGCGCATCACCGCACCGGACCCTGGTCGTCGGGGTCGTGCCCGGACAGCCCGACGCGGTCGTGATCCAGGCGGCGGCCCTCGCCGCGCAGCTCGACGCGCGGCTGGTGTGCGCGACGGTGGACCGCGGGCGGTACGTCGTCGAGGAGCGGCCGGACGGCAGCATCCGCTCGGCGCCCGTCGACCCCGACGTGCCGGAGGCGGACCTGCCGGACGTGCACCTCCCGGAGCTCTCCCTGCCGGAGGCGGATGCCGCGGGAACCACGGGCCGCGCCGCCGGTGCCGACCGCATCGACCCCGACCTCGAGTCGCGCCTCGGCCGCCTGCTCGACCCCACGGGCGTCGCCTGGGAGACGCGCGCGCTCGCGGGCGACCCGGCGCACGCGCTCGCCCGGCTCGCCGACACGCTCGACGCCGCGATGATCGTCGTCGGCACGCACTCCGGCGGGCTCCGCGGCAGCCTCCGCGAGCTGTTCACGGGGTCGGTCGCGGCGCACCTCGCGCACCGCCAGCACCGACCGGTCGTGGTCATCCCGCTCGCCCCGGTCGGGTTCGACGCGGCGCTGCCCTGGGATTCCGAGTCGTGACCGCGGCCCCGCCGCATCGCCGGTGGCGCTCGCTCGGGCTCGTCGCCGCCGGCGGCACGGTCGGCACCGCGCTCCGGGAGGCCCTGCTGCTCCTCGCGCCCGACCTCGCCCGATTCCCGGCCACGACGTTCGCGATCAACCTCGCGGGCGCCTTCGCGCTCGGCGTGCTGCTCGAGGTGCTCGTGCGGTCGGGCCCCGACGAAGGCCGGCGCCGCGACCTCCGCCTGCTCATCGGCACGGGGGTGCTCGGCGGGTTCACGACCTACAGCGCCCTCGCCACCGCCACGGCACTGCTCGCCGTGTCCGGACTCGCGGGGTGGGCGATCGCGTACGCGCTCGGCACGGTCGTGCTCGGTGCGGCGCTGAGCGTGGCGGGCATCGGGGTCGGCGCGGCGCTCGCCGCCCGGCCGGGCGGCGGCGGTGCACCGGGGGCGTCGTCGTGACGCCGCTGCTGTTCGTGGCGACGGCCCTGCTCGGCGGGGTCGGCGCGGCGCTGCGGTTCCTCCTCGACGGGCTGGTGCGGGCCCGCACCCGCGGCACCTTCCCGATCGGCACCGCACTCGTGAACCTGTCTGGCTCGTTCGCACTGGGCATCGTCACGGGCGTCGCGGCGAGCGGCTGGCTCGCGCCCGCTCTGGCGGCGGCGCTCGGAGTTGGCCTCCTCGGCGGCTACACGACGTTCAGCACCGCGAGCGTCGAGACCGTCCGGCTCGCGCAGGAGCGCCGCTACCGAGCGGCCGTCGTGAACGGGCTCGGCGTGGTCGTGGCGTGCACGCTCGCGGCGCTCGCGGGGCTCTGGTTCGGCGGGCTGCTCGGCGGCACCGTGGCGTGAGAGCGGAGTCTCGCGCCGGGGCGCGCCGTCTGCGCTGCGCGGCCGTCAGCCCTGGCGGCCCTTGAATCGCGGGTTCAGCTTGTTGATGACGTAGACGCGACCGCGGCGCCGGACGACCTGGGCTCCCGGCTGGTTCTTGAGCGACTTGAGCGAGGCGCGGACCTTCATGCGGATCTCCGATACTGTTGAGAACGATTCTCAACAACCGTACTGGATGGAACCGCCGTGCCCCACTTCGACCCCTCCTCGTTCGTCAGCAGGTCGGCCGGGCTCACCCTGGTCCTCGGCGCCGAGACCGCGGCCCGGGAGACGTACGCCGAGCAGCTCGCCGCCGCGACCGGCGCGCGGCTCGCGCGGGTGATCGCCGGGCATGCGTCCGCGGCATCCGAGGTCGCCGACCTGATCGCCGCACTCGAGGGCACGCAGCCCGCCGCGCGGGCGGTCGTCCCCGTCCCGGGCGACGTCGACGTGACCCACGTGATCGGGGCGGCATCCGACGGCGCGGGCGATGCGACCGTGGTCACCGTCGTGGACGCCGCGAGCATCATCAGCCGCCTCGGCCGACAGACCTACCTCGACCGAGCGGCCCCGGAGGGACCCGAGCTCGTCGCGGAGGCCGCGATCACGGTCCAGCACCTCGAGTTCGCCGAGCTCGTCCTCGTCGTCGACCACGAGCGCGTGCCGACCGGCCGGCTGACCAGGCTGACCGCCCTGCTGTCGCACCTGAACCCCACCGCCCGCATCGTCCTGCGCGGCAGCACGGTGGTCGTCCCGGCGACCCGGCGCGGCCGCACGCCGTACGGCGACCGCCCGGGGTGGGTGCGCGCGCTGAACGACGAGCACGATCCGGTGTTCACGGACCCCGACGTCCGCACCTTCCGCTACGAGCAGCCCCGGCCGTTCCACACGGGGCGACTGATGCACCTGCTCGAGGGCGACCTCTCCGGGCACCGGTACGGCACCCTGGTCCGCTCGGCGGGCTTCTGCCGCTTCGCGACGCGTCCGGGCCGGGCGGCACTGTGGGAACAGGTCGGCTCGATGATCACCTTCGACCCGCTGGCGGCGGACGAGGCGTCGCCGGAGCTCGCGAGCACCGGTCAGGACCTCGTATTCACGGGCATCAGGCTCCACACCGCCGGGCTCACCGCGGCGCTCGACGCGTGCGTGCTGAGCGACCGCGAGCTCCTCGAGGGGCCGGGCGCGTGGTCGCGGATCCCCGACCCGCTCCCCCGGTGGGTCGAGGCCTGAGCCGGCGCCGCCGCGGTCGCCGGCGCCGCCGCCCCGCCCCGCCGTCGCTGACCCGGGTCACCCGTCGAGCAGTTCGCGCACGTCGGCCGCCGAGAGCGCGGCATCCGTCGCCCCCGGATCACCGTCGAGCACCGACGCGACGAGCTCGCCCTTGCGCGCCTTCAACGCCATGACCTTCTCCTCGATCGTGCCCTCCGCGACGAGCCGGTAGACCATGACCCGGCGGTCCTGCCCGATGCGGTGCGCGCGGTCGACGGCCTGCTGCTCGCTCGCCGGGTTCCACCACGGGTCGAGCAGGAACACGTAGTCGGCCTCGGTGAGGTTGAGCCCGAACCCGCCGGCCTTGAGGCTGATGCAGAAGACGGATGCCGCACCCGAGCGGAACCGCCGGACCTCCTCATCGCGGGCGCGGGCCGGCGTCGCGCCGTCGAGGTACGCGTACGGCACGCCCTCGGCCTCGAGCCGGCCCGCGACCCGGCCGAGGAACGACGTGAACTGGCTGAACACGAGCGCCCGGTGCCCCTCCGCGAGCACGTCGTCGAGCTGCTCGAACAGCGCGTCGAGCTTCGCCGACGGCGTGCCGGCGTGCCGTTCGTCGATGAGCGATGCGTCGAGCGCGAGCATGCGCAGCAGCGTGAGCGACCGGTAGACGATGAACCGCTGCCGGTCGAGGTCGTCGTCGAGCAGGTCGAGCAGCTTCTGCCGCTCGCGCTGCAGGGTCGCGTCGTACAGGCGCCGGTGGCGCGGGGCGAGCGCGACGGTGAGCACCTGCTCCTGCTTGGGGGGCAGCTCGGGCGCGACGGCCTCCTTGGTGCGGCGCAGCATGAGCGGGCGGATGCGGCGGCGGAGCAGGTCGCGACGTTCGGCGTTGCCGTCCTCCTCGATCGGGCGGCGGAACCGCTCGTCGAACGCGCGCCGGGACGGGAACAGCCCCGGCGCGACGAGGTTCAGGATCGCCCACAGCTCGCCGAGGTGGTTCTCGACCGGCGTGCCGGTGACCGCGAGGCGGAACGGCGCACGGATGCCGCGGGCGGCCTCGTGCGCCTTCGTCGCCGGGTTCTTCACGAACTGGGCCTCGTCGAGCACGAGCCCGCCCCACTCGAGCGCCGCGAACGCGTCGGCGTCGAGGCGCAGCACGGCGTACGTCGTGATCACGAGGTCGGCGTCGGCGGCGACCTCGGCGATCGTGGGGCGCCCGGCGCCTTCGGTCGCGGTGACGGAGGCCGCGCGCAGCCCGGGCGTGAAGCGCGCGGCCTCGCGGACCCAGTTCGATGCGACCGATGTCGGCGCGACGACGAGGAACGGGGCGCCGCGCCCCCGGGCATCGACCGCGTGCTGCACGAGCGCGAGGGTCTGCGCGGTCTTGCCGAGCCCCATGTCGTCGGCGAGGATCCCGCCGAGCCGGTGCCGCCAGAGGAAGGCCAGCCAGCGGAACCCGTCGAGCTGGTACGGGCGCAGCGGCAGCGCGAGCCCGTCGGGTTCGGGCAGCGGCTCGACCGCGGCATCGTCGGCGAGGCCGGCGACGGTGGCGCGCCAGCTCACGGCCGGCTCCGCGGCATCCGCGAGGTCTTCGAAGTCGGCCCAGAGGCTCGCGCGACTGCGGTGGATGCGCATCCCCGTCTCCCACTCGGCGAGCGTGCCGGCCTCGTCGAGGAGTTCCCTGAGCTCGTCGAACTCGGGACGGCGCAGCGACAGGTAGGAGTTGTCGACGAGCTTCAGCCGCCGCGCGCCCGTCGACAGCGCGCGGAAGAGCGGCATGAACGGCACCGTCCGGCCGGCGACGGTGACGAGCACGCCGAGGTCGAACCAGTCGGCCTGGCGGGACTCGACCGTCGTGACGGCGAACGTCGGCCGGTCGGTGAGCTCGCGGTAATCGGGCGGGTCACCGACCACCTCGACGCGGACGCGGCCCAGCGCCTCGAGCCGCGGCACGACGCGGTCGGCGAACGCGGCCGCGTCGGCGTCGTGCAGCTCGACCTCGTCGTCGCGCGCGTGCTCGAGCACCGCGCGCACCCGCTCGGCGGTCTCGTCGCGGTCGGCCTCGAAGCCGGCGAGCACCCCCACGGCAGCGGCGATCACGGCGGCGCGCGCCTCGGCCGGCTCTCCGTCGAAGCGCACCGGGTCGACGGATGCCGCGAGCGGGCTCGTCCGGCCGTCGCCGTGGTCCCACGCCCACGCGAGCCGGAGCGACCCCGCAGGCGCGTGCGTCGCCGTCAGGACGAGCTCGGCCGACGGGGCGGGCGGCGGCGCGAAGCTGCCGTCGCTGCTGCGGATCGGGAGGGTGCGCGCGAGGACGCGATGGTGGGCGCGGAGGAACTCGTCGAGGTCGGCGGCGGGCACGTGCAGCACGCCGCCGCCGCCGAGCAGCGCGAGCTGCGCCGACGTCGCCCCACCCGCGACGGGTGCCAGCTCGATCACCCCGGTGTCGAAGTCGAAGCGGTACACGCCGTGCTCGCCGACCGCCCGGGCGTGCGCGACCGGGGACGCCGCCCCATCCACGTCGACCGTCGGCACGAGGGCGAGCGCTCCCTCGGCGTCGACGGTCGCCTCGAGCCCGACCCACGCCGCCGCGGCGAGCCGGACGTCGGGCGTGGCATCCGCCCCCACCAGGTGCACGCCGAGCCGCCGCGCTTCGGCCAGGAGCGCCCAGAACAGCGGCGACGCGTACTCGTCGACCGTGATGAGCTCCGACCCCCACGTCGGGATGCCGCCCGCGGGCGACCCCTTGAGCGCCGCGAACTGGGCGAACCAGCGCGCCTGTGCGGGGTCGTACCCGCCCGACTCGCCCTGGTAGGCGATGTTCTGCCATGTGAGGCCCGCCTTGATCCAGGCGCCGCGGGACCCGCGCGTGACGGGGCGCACGCCGAGTCGGTCGACGGATGCCGCCCGGCGGGCCGGCTCGTCGCGCGCGCCCTGGAACTGGCCCGGCCGGCGCAGCACGCGCCGCCGGAGCTCGAACTGCAGCCCGAGCGGACGCTCGCCCGCGACCGCCGCGTCGGCGCGGGCGCCGGTCAGGCCCTCGAGCCGGGCGCGCCAGTCCGTGCCGTCGGTCGCACCGGCGACCGTCGCGCCGCGCGCACCGGATGCGGGCGACTCGGGTTCGGGCATGCACCCATGCTCGCACCCGCCGCCGACGCCGGGCGCGTCAACCGCTGACCGCGACGTCCCAGGTCGCGCCGGAGACCACCACGTCGGCGCGCGCGACCGTCGGCTCGATGATGCGGGCGTTCGCTCCGTCGACCTCGACCGCCCAGGCGCGGGCCGCCTCCGGGGTCCGGCCGAACTCGGTGTGCCGGGCGACGAGCCGGCGGAGCCGATCCTCCTCGGTCGCCTCGACGAACCACGCCTCGTCGACGAGCTCGTCGACCTGCCGCCACGGATCCTCGTCGACGAGCAGGTAGTTGCCCTCGACGACCACGATGCGCGCGTCGGGTTCGATCGCGATCTCGGCCGCGACGGGCTCGTCGATGCGGCGGTCGAAGCCCGGCGCGTAGACGACGTGGTCGGTCTCCGACCGCACGCGCGCGAGCAGCGCCGCGAAGCCCCATCCGTCGAAGGTGTCGATGGCGCCCTTGCGGTCGCGCCGGCCGAGCCGGTCGAGGGTCGCGTTGGCGAGGTGGAACCCGTCCATCGGCAGGTGCACCGCCAGCCCCGCGCCATCCGTCTCGTTCAACCGGGCGACGAGCGCATCGGCCAGCGTCGACTTGCCCGCCCCGGGACTGCCCGTGATGCCGATCACGACGCGGTGGGCGGATGCCGCGGCGAGCGCGTCGCGCGCCAGTTCGGCGAGCGCCCCGAGGGCGACCGAGACGTGCGACGGGGCGGCGTCCGGCGAGTCCATGCTCCCCAGCATGGGGCACGGTCGCCCGCCGCGCGAGGGGGTGGCGCTCCCCCGACCCACCGATCCACCGGGGAGACGCAACACGCCGCGCCGGGCCGGCGGCCCGCGGCGTGTTGCGTCCCCCCGCGGCGCGCCGGCGGCGTGACGCGCCTCCGAGGACGGCTCAGTGCGACAGGCGGTGGGCCCGGGAGTGCTGCAGGGTGGCGGCCTCGATGACCGCGTGCCAGATCCGCTGCGGGAGCGACGCCGTGGCGCCCGTCGCCGTGGTGCGCTCCTCGGCGCGGCGCTCGGCGGCGATGCGCCGGTACTCGTTGACGCGCTCGGCGCGCCGGGCGTCGGCGGCCTGCGTCGACTGGGCCAGGTGGTGGTTCGCGAGGTCCATGGTCTCGATCCCTCCGGTGGTCGGATGCTGCGGGATAGGGCCCGTCGGTGGTGGATACGTCGAGGGTCGCGCGATCGTCCGGTGGCGGCATCCGTGGTGACCCGAGACCCGGGCGGGTGGGGGCCCTGAGTCCCGCTGAGCCCGTGCTTGATCGTGGCCATACCTCTGACTAAAGTCAGAGATATGGACGGCATCACCAGGGTCCGCGAGTTCAACCGCACGGTCACCGAGCGCATCGGCGCGCTCGACGACCACTACCTCGCCCGCGGCCGACCCCTGGGGCAGTCTCGCCTGCTCTGGGAGATCGGCGCGGCCGGGCCGGAGGGCGCCGAGCTCCGCGACCTCCGCGAGCGGCTCGGGCTCGACTCCGGATACCTCAGCCGGCAGCTCCGGGCGCTCGAGGCCGACGGGTTGGTGCGGGTCGAGCCCGCCGCCGACGACTCCCGTGTCCGCGTCGTGCGGCTCACCGAGCTCGGCCGCGCCGAGCGGGCCGAACTCGACCGCGGATCCGACGACCTCGCCCGCGGCATCCTCGACCCCCTCACCGACCGGCAGCGCACCCGGCTGCTCGACGCGATGGACGAGGTGCGACGCCTCATGACCGCGTCGGCCGTCGAGGTGCGCGTCGTCGACCCCGCCGAGCCGGCCGCGCGAGCGAGCATCGACGCGTACTTCGCCGAGCTCGCGACGCGGTTCGACGTCGGGTTCGACCCCGGGCAGTCGCGGCTCACGAGCGACGACGAGTTCCGCGAGCCGCAGGGCGCGTTCCTCGTCGCGTTCCTGCACGGCACCGTGGTCGGATGCGTCGGCGTGAAGCGCCGCGACGGCGACGAGTACGCCGAGATCAAGCGGCTCTGGGTCTCGCCCGACGCGCGCGGCATCGGGCTCGGGGCACGGCTGCTGCGCGAGGCCGAGGCGGCCGCGCGGCGGCTCGGCGCGGCGTCCGCTCGCCTCGACACGAACCGCACGCTCACCGAGGCGATCGCGCTGTACCGCGCGAACGGGTACGTCGAGATCGACGACTTCAACGGCGAGCGCTACGCCGACTTCTGGTTCGAGAAGCCGCTCGACTGACCCGCGCGGGTCCGCGCGCGCGGCATGAGAAATCCCGGCGACGGATGCCGCTGGGGCGCTGTGATGCGGATTCTGCTGCATTCGCGAATGCTGCGGCTGCGGTGCAGCGGCCGCCTGCGAGACTGGGGCGATGCCCCGCCGAAGCCGCCCTGCCGGCCGTCCCGCCTCTCCCGCCCGCCCCTCGGTCGTCCGCACCGTCGCGCGCTGGCTGCTCGCGGGCCTGCTCGTCTTCGCCGGGGTCTCGCACCTGAGCTGGGGGCGCCGCGGGTTCCGCATCGCGGTGCCCGACTGGGTGGCATCCGACCGCGCAGGGAAGGACGTCGTGGTGGTCACGTCGGGCATCGCGGAGGTCCTGCTCGGCACCGCGACCGCCGTCGCCCCGGAGCGCGAGCGGCGCAGGGTGGGCGCCGCGGTCGCCGCGTTCTTCGTCGCCGTGTTCCCGGGCAACGTGCACCACTGGCGCAGCGGGCGGCCGGTGCCGTTCATGCGGACCGACCGGGCGCGGTTCCTGCGACTGTTCCTGCAGCCGGTGCTCGTCGCCTGGGCGCTGTGGAGCACCGGCCCGGCGGCATCCCGCCGCGCATCCTGAGCAACCCCGCGCGTCGACGGATGCCGCGGCTCGCGGCCGGCAGACGCTGCCCCGACGCCGCTCAGCTCCTGAACTCGACCTCGCGGAGCGCTCCCGGGTAGAGGCGGTCGAGCAGGCCGAGCGCAAGCGATCGGAGCACCGCCTCGAGCTCCTGCCGCATCCGTTCGTCGTCGCCGCGCGACCCGGGCGACTCGCGCGTCTGCGCCCACACGACCGCGAGCCGCTCCTGCTCGGCGACGACGGCCTCGACGACGAGTTCGCGCCAGAACGGCGGGTACTCCCCCTCCGTCCAGGCGCCGCGCCCGCGGCCGTAGTGCGCGACCGCGAGGTACCGCAGCAGCGACGACGTCACGAGTCCGTCGAGGAACGCGTCCTCCCACCGCAGGCTCGCGTCGCTGCGACCCCGGTACACGTTCACGCCGCGTGCGAGACCCGCGCCGCCCAGCGCGCCGACGATCGCGCCCGCGACCATGCCCGCCCCGAACGTGAGTCCGCCCGCGGCGAGGTCGGCGCCGAGCCCGGTGAGCGCCCCGGACACCACGCCGCCGAGCGCGGCCGTCCGGCCCTCGTCGAGCGGCGCATCGACGTGCACGTCGTCGGCGACGCGCTCGAGCACCGCGTCGGTCGCGCGCCCCTCGAGCCGGTGGATGGCGATGAGCTCGTCGGTGCTCGCCCGCAGGTCGTCGCGCAGTCGGGCCGACATCCGCTCCGCGGCATCCGCTCGCGCCTGCGACCGAGCCGGGTTCGGCAACCCGAACGACCCGCCGACGCGCGACGAGAGCGGCTCGGCCGGCAGCACGACCCGGTCGGCCGCGGCTCGCTCGATGGGCCCCGCGAGCGCCGCCATCGACCGCTCGAACTCGTCCATGCGCTGGTCGCGCCACGCGGCGGCGAGGCGCCCGAACGCCGCCTGCGAGCCATCTGGGACGAGGTCGTCGATCGCGTCGAACAGCGTGAACTCCTGCACCCAGCACCGGGCGAACGCGTCGAGGGCGAGCACGCCGCGCACGTGCGGCCGGTCGGCGAGCGCGGCCTGCCAGCGCGCGGCATCCGCGGCTTCGACCGCCGGTTCGCGGGGCGGGCCGGTCTGGTTGAGCAGCACGAGCACGGGCTTGCCGATCCACTCGAGCACCTCGAGCTCGGGGCCGAGGTAGCCGGCGTCGTCGGGCTCCTCGGCGGCGTTCACCAGGTAGAGCACGACGTCGGCCTGCTCGGCGACGTTGCGCACCGCGAGCTGGCTGAGCCACAGCGCGCGGTCGCGGTAGCGATCCCACACCTGCGACAGGAACCAGCCGATCGGGTTGCGGTCCTGCCGCAGACGGCGCACGAGGCGCACGCTGTCGCCGAAGCCGGGCGTGTCCCACAGGGTGAGCAGGTCGCCGTAGGTGGTCTGCACGAGCGGATACGGGGTCGCTTCGGCGGTGACGTGCGGGGCGTCGCGCACCTCGCCGACGTCGCGGCCGAGGAGCGTGCGCGCGAGCGTGGTCTTGCCGGCGTTCGTGTGCGAGATCAGCGAGAGCGACACGGCGCCCGCGTCGCGGCCCGGCACGTCGGCGGCGGTCATCGCCGGCTCCGCCCGTCGGGGCGGGGTGCGTCCACGGATGCCGCCTCCGCGAGCTGCGCGGCCGCCCGCTCGGGGTCGGGGTCAGCGAGGTCGACGAACAGGGCGGTGGCGCCGTGCGCCTCGACGAGCTCGCGCCAGGCGGCGCGGCGCGCCTCGCGGCGGGCGTGGTCGTCGGGCCAGCGGGTGAGGAACGGGGACTCGTCGATGAGGGCGACGGTGGTGGCCCCGGGGTCGGTGGGGCGGGCGGCGGCCGAGCGGGCGGCGGCGGCCGGGCGGCCGGGGGCGGCAGGACGGCCGGGCGCCGCGGGGCGAGCGGATGCCGCGACCCCCGTCAGCTCGTCGAGGAACCGCCCGTGCGCGTCCTCCTCGGGGGTCGCGGTCAGCGAGAACAGGGGCAGGCGCAGGCCGGCCGGGCCCGCGGCATCCGTCGCCGTCGCGCCGCCGCCGCTCGCATCGCCGAGATCGTCGCCCCACGCGACCGACCGCTCGATGGCGGCCGGCGCGTTGCCGAACGCGCGCGAGAGCACCGCCTCGAGGCCGGCGCGCGCGTCGGCGGCGAGCGTGTAGCTGTACGGGATGACGCGCACCGGCGTCGGCTCGCCCACCCACGCCGACACGAGCCGCCGGAAGTACGGGTCGCCGAGCGGCAGCGCCACACTGCGCGCCCGACGACGCTCGACGAGCCACGCGGCGAGCGCGAGCACGAGCCGCGGCACGACTACGACGGCGACGACGGTGGCGGCCATGAGGTGCATCCACGGTGCGGCGTTCTCGCTCGCGGGTGCGCGGATCGCCTCGATCGCGGCGACGTCCGGCACCGGGATACCGGTGAGCAGCGAACCGGGCGCGAGCGTGACGGCGAGCAGCGCGTGCACCTGCTCGGCGCCGAGGAACGTGCTCTCCCACGAGGCGCGGTACTCGAACGCGAGCCCGCGCGTGTAGAGGCCCGCGATCACGCCGAGCGCCGTCGCCGCAGCCGCGAGGTGCAGCACGCGCGCGGCGCGGGCCGAGTACAGCGGCGCGGCGATGCGCGCCCACTCGCCGGGCAGGCCGGTGAGCACCGACCGCCGGGCGACGGCGCCGTCGCCGCGCCATCCCTCGACCGCACCGCGCACGGCCGCCGCGCGGATCAGCACCGCCCGCACCGGACCGACCGCACCACCGCGGAGCACCACCCGCCGGAGCAACAGCCACACGTACAGGACGAGGTTCCACGCGACGAGCGCGAACACCGGCGGCGCGAGCAGATTGATGCTCGACCCGCCGCCGATGCGGTCGACGACGACGCCCAGCACGAACGCGCCGAGCACCGTGGCGACGCCCACCCACGGGCGCCAACGGATGCCGCGCACCGTGCGCGTCACGCCGGGCTGCCGCGTGCCGATGCGCTCGAGCACGAGCTGCGCGCGGCGGGCGAGGAACGCGTCGGCGCTCGCGCGCTCCCCCACGATCGCGGCGGCCGCGCGGCTCGCCCACTCGCGGTCGGCGTCGGACCACAGCACCCGGTCGCGCTCGCCGGTCTCGACGGCGCGCGCGGCGGTCACCTCGAGGGCGGCCTGCTCGTCCATACGCGTCACTCTATGCGGGCGCGTGGCGCGCACCATGGGGCTTGCGGATGCCGCGGGCCGGCGCCGCCCCCGCCCCGGCCCTGCCGCCGCCCCTGCCTCGCCGAGGGGACGCAACACGCCGTGGCGCGCGCGAGCCGCGCGGCGTGTCCCGTCCCCTCGGCAGGCGGGGCTCGCCTAGCGCGACCCACCTCGCCTCACGTCGGACGCGAATGGTCGCTTCGCGCGCCCCATACCGACCATTCGCGCCCGCCGAGGGGACGCAACACGCCGCCGCCCGCGCGGGACCGCGCGGCGTGTCGCGTCCCCTCGTGAATCGGGGCCCGCCACCTCGCGCGTCCCACCTCATCCCCGCGTCGGACGCGAATCGTCACTTCGCGCGCCCCATACCGACCATTCGCGCCCGCCGAGGGGACGCAACACGCCGCCGCCCGCGCGGCCCGCGCGGCGTGTCGCGTCCCCTCGCGAAGCGGGCCCGCCCGTGGTTATGGTGATCGCAGGAACGCCGACGGATCGAGGGGAACCCGGATGGCCGAGCACGTCAATGTCGACAACTTCGCGCGCGCCGAGACGAGCCGCATGTTCGCGGCCATCGTCGGCCAGGCGGGCGGCACGGGGCAGTGGTTGCACAACCGCACGCCCACGCCGCTCGACAACCAGCCGGTGATCCGGCAGAACCGCGACACGCTGTACAGCACGGTCCTCGTCGACGCGTCGCAGGGTGCGACGCTCACGATCCCCGACCCCGGCGACCGGTACCTGTCGGTGATGGTCGTGACCGAGGACCACTTCATCCCGCTCGTGCTGCACGACCCGGGCGAGCATCGGCTCTCCGCCGACGAGCTCGGGTCGCGGTACGTGCTGCTCGCGGCGCGCATCCTGGTCGACCCCGATGACGAAGCGGATGTCACGGCCGTGAACGCCCTGCAGGACGGGTTCGCCCTCGACGCGGCATCCGCTGAGCCCTATGCGATGCCCGCGTGGGACGAGGCGACGCTCACCGAGACGCGGCAGGCGCTGCTGACCCTCGCCCGCGGTCTCGGCGGGTTCGCGGGCGCGTTCGGGCGGCGCGACGAGGTCGACCCGGTGCACCACCTGATCGGCACGGCGGCGGGCTGGGGCGGGCTGCCGACGTCGGAGGCGTTCTACGTCAACGTCGAGCCGCGGCTTCCGGTGGGCGAGTACGCGCTCACGGTCGGCGACGTGCCCGTCGACGCGTTCTGGTCGATCACGGTCTACAACGCCGACGGCTACCTCGAGGACGCCGGCGGGCTCGTCAGCGTCAACAGCGTCACGGCCGATCGCAACGCGGATGGCACGGTCACGGTGCACTTCGGCGGGCCGGACGACGGGCGACCGAACCGGCTCGGGATCATGGACGGCTGGAACTACGTCGTGCGGCTGTACCGCCCGCGGGCCGAGGTCGTCAACGGGTCGTGGACGTTCCCGGAGGCGCGGCCGGTCGCGTAGCGCTCGCGGCTGGCGTGGTTCGGGGCGCTCGGCGCGCTCGGGGCGCTCCGCGGACGTGAATCGCCGGAATCGGCCGCGCCCAGCGACGAATCGCGCCCGAGGCGAGTGGCGGGCAGCGGATGCCGCAGCCGGGGCGAGCAGCGGATGCCGCGGCCGGGGTGAGCAGCGGATGCCGCAGGCGGGGCGGGCGCGTCAACCCCCGTGCGGCATCCGCTGCCCGTGCCTACCGTGGCGACACGAGCACGAGAGAGGACGTACCCATGACCGTCGCACGTGACCTGATGACGCCCGACCCGACCTGCGTGAAGGAGGACGAGACCCTGGTCGACGCCGCACGCAAGATGCGCGACCTCGACGTCGGTGCGCTGCCGATCTGCGGCAACGACGACCGCCTCAAGGGCATGCTCACCGACCGCGACATCGTCGTGAAGTGCATCGCCGACGGCGGCGACCCGTCGAGCGTCACCGCGGGCAGCCTCGCCGAGGGCAAGCCCGTGACGGTGGGCGCCGACGACGACATCCGCGAGGCGCTCGAGATGATGCAGCAGCACCAGGTGCGGCGTCTGCCGGTGATCGACGGGCACGACCTCGTCGGCATCATCAGCCAAGCCGACATCGCCCGGTCGCTCTCGGCCGGCGCGACCGGCGAGACCGTCGCCGAGATCTCCGAGGACTGAGCAGTTCCCCGAACCGCGGCGGGCCGGACGCAATCGCGACCGGTCCGCCGCTTCCTGCGCCGGGTCAGAACAGCCGACGCTGCACGACCGCGGCACCCTCGAGCTCGAGCAGGCGGTGCTTGCGCTCGAATCCGCCGGCGTAGCCGGTGAGCGACCCGTCGGCGCCGACGACGCGGTGGCAGGGCACGACGATGCTGATCGGGTTCCGCCCCACCGCGTTGCCCACGCGGCGGGCGAGGTTGCGGTCGCCGAGCCGCGTCGCAAGAGCGCCGTAGGTCACGGTCTGCCCGTACGGGATCTCGCGCAGCATCCGCCACACCGCCTGCTGGAAGTCGTCGCCGACCGGCGCGAGCGGCAGGTCGAAAGCCGTGCGGCGTCCGTCGAGGTACTCGTCGAGCTCGGCCGCGAACCGTGCGATGAGCGGGTCGTGCGCGGGGTCGACCTCGGCGCCGAGGGTGCCCGGGGCCGGCGGATGCCAGTGGTCGGGGAAGTAGACGCCCGCGAGTCCGCCGTCGTCGGCGACCACGAGCAGGTCGCCGAGCGCGGTCGGCAGCGTCGCGTGGCGGCGGGTCATGCGTCGATTCTCACCCGCGGCGGGCGCACGGCGGGCGAGCGGATGTCGCGGGAATCGGACGTGAACGGCACCGCGCGCCTGTCAACCCGGTGACGGCGCGCCCCCGCACGCGGAAGGGTGGATGCACCGACGCCCGGACACGAAGGAGCGAGCGATGAGCGACACGAACGTCCCCGACGAGGAGTACCGCGACGAGCAGCCCGGCGACCCCGAGTCGCCCGAGACGCCCGGCGCGCCCGACAACGCCGACCCGATGAGCGAGTCCACCGACGGCGGGCTCGACGGCGGGGAGCCCGGCGTCGAGGAGTGAGGCCGGCGCGGCGGCGCCCGGCGCCGCGCGCACTGCTGCATGAGTATCCGTCGGATGGGCGCCCTGGGGCGCGCATCCGGCGGATTCTCATGTGTGCTCGGGCGCCGGCGCGCCTGCGTGGCGCGGTGCCCCGGCCGCGTCGGGCGCGAATGGTCGCAACGCTGTGCGCATTCCGACCATTCGCGTCCGGCCTGACAGGGGGCGCGCAATGCGCGCTGGCGAGGGGATGCCGCGTACGCCCGAGTGGCGCGTCAGTCGCGCGGTGTGCGGTGCCCGCCGCCGGTGTCGAGGTCGGGGCCGGCCTCGAGGTCGGGGCCGTCGCTCTCGGTGATGTTCGCGCCCTCGAAGCACGGGTCGACGCCGAGTTCCCGGTCGTGCTCGGCCTTGAGCCGCGCCTGCTCGCGCGCGCTGTCGGCGAAGTTCCGGTCGTCGGGCAGGTCGTCGTCGCCGCGGCGTTGCTGGTCGCGGTCGCGGTCGGTGTCGTCGCTCATGCGGTCCTCCGGTTCGTCGATGCGCTCAGGGTAGGTCGCCGCGGCGCGGGCCGCACGGGGTTGCGCCCGTTCAGGGCGCTGCGTCCGGGTCCGCCCTGAGGGCGCCGCCCGGGTCGAGGCGTACGCTGACCGCGTTCAGCCGGGCGAGACCGCCGGCCGCCTCGTGTCACGCGCACGCGCCCGCGACCGCGACCCCGCGCCGGACCACTGCGCCGCGCGGTCGCCGCCGGCCGGACCGTGGAGGACGGTGCACGATGCGCCCGCTTCGACTCATGACGTTCAACGTCCAGCTGCTGCCGGTGATCGCGGGGGTGACGGCCGGCACGGTGAGCATCCCCGCGGCCGTCATCGGGTTGCTGCCCGGCACCGTGGCCGACTCGGAGGCGCAGGCGAAGCGCGTCGCCGACGACCTGCTCGACCTCCCGCCCGACGAGCGGCCCGACGTGATCGCGCTGAACGAGGTGTTCAGCGAGGACGGGCGGCAGGTGCTCCTCGACGAGTTGAGCGGGGTATGGCCGCACGTGATCGAGTCGATCCACCAGGGCGACCTCGAGGAGGACTCGGGGCTCATGGTGTTCTCGCGGTTGCCGTTCCTGCCGTTGCCGGGCGGCGGGATCCACCGTGAGCGCTTCTACGCCGACGACGCCGGCGCCGACAGCTGGGCGTCGAAGGCCGCCGTGCTCGTGCAGGTCGGTGTGCCGGCGGAGGAGACGACGCTGGTGTTCACCCACCTGCAGGCGGCGTACGACACCGAGGAGCAGTACCGCGACATCCGCAAGAGCCAGCTCGCCGAGATCCGCGACCTGGTCGCCGAGGTGCTCGGCCCGCATCCGGGCAGCTGGCAGAACGTGATCGTGGCGGGCGACCTCAACATCCGGGGCGACGCGGATGCCACGAGCGACGAGTGGTTCGACGTCTTCGACAACCCCGGCGACCCGTTCGGCGAGCTCTTCGCCGACGGGTGGATCGAGATGCGGCCGCCCGCGGCATCCGCTGATCTCGACCCGGGCTTCACGAACCGCAACCGCGAGACGCACGCCGAGCAGCGGCTCGACTACATCTGCCGGTTCAAGACGATCGACGGGGTCGACCTCGTCGCCCACCACATGCGCGTGGGCCACCGGCGCACGTCGGACCACTACGCGCTCGAGGCGATCATCCAGCGGCGTGACGACCACTGCCAGCCGACGTCGGCGGTCGACCTCGACGCGGTCGGATCCATCGCGGGCACGTCGGGGCCGGGGCAGCCGAGCACGTCGCTCGCGTCGGTGGTGATGCCGAAGATCACCGTCGAGGGCGGGCGCTCGTGGGTGTGGGTGCCGCGGCCGGGCACGTACACGTTCCATCACAGCCCGTCGTTGCTGGTCGACGTCTTCGCGGCGACCGATGTCTCGCGGCCGCTGACTCGCCTCGACCAGCTGTCGTCGTCGGACGTGCCGGCGGCCGTGCGGGTCGCGTACGACGAGTTCGAGCGGGTCATCGATCCGGACGGGTCCACGTTCGTGAATCGCGAACCGATGCTCGTGTCGATGCGCACGAAGAGCGGTCAGCCGGGCGACGGCGTGCTCATCGTGCTCGAGCACCTGGGCGACTCGAGGGCGACGGCGATCGCGTTGCCGCCGCACCTCGACGTGGTGGCGCCGTTCCCGAAGGGGCAACGGCTGGGCGACGACGACACCGCCTGGTTCCGCGTCGACCCGGTGCGCACGCTCATGGCGACGCAGCGCGAGGAGCGCGTGACGGTGACGCTGCCGTCCGGTTCGGCCGAGATCGAGGTGCAGGATGCCGCGGGCTCGTCGCTCGGCGCCGACTCCGGTACCGGGCCGCTCGAGTACGTGTTCACCGCGTCGGCGGACGACGAGATCTACGTGACGCTGCGCCGGCACGACGACTCGGACACGGGGCAGGTGGTTCGCTGGTCGACGCCGGTGACGTACCTGCAGCTGGACCGCGGGGTGCACGTGCACGTCGCCGACGAGACGGGTCCGGACTGGCCGGGCGCCGACGAGCCGGAGCTCGACCTGTACGTCGACGGCGAGCACCTGCTGAAGGCGGTGTGGGACGACGCCGACACCGGCGAGGACCTGCCGGGGCTGGCCGAGCGCATCCGCGCGGAGGCGGTGCAGCGGGGCTGGACGGGCCGGTCGATCCCGTTCTGCACGAGCCTCGACCTGGAGATCATCGAACCCGACGACGTGTCGGCGGCGCACGGCGTGCAGTCGTGGCCGATCTCGGCGCTGCGGCCGAACGAGCCGTCAGAGCGGCGCCGCACGCTGGCGATCTCGGTCTTCGACACCATCTCGAACGGCACCTACACGGTGAGCTGCGTGGTGTCGCGTGACCCGTGACGGATGCCGCGCCGGCGGCCGTGCACGCGCCTCTTGCGGCGCCGATGGCACCGGAGTAGCTTCCGCCGCGAGGGGTTCTGGGGGGAGCCCGTTCGGCGTGCCCGCGAGGCGGGCCGGGCGAGCCATGTCTTGAGGGGGAACTCATGGCCAGGCAATCGAATGACGCCGACGCGGTCGGCCGACCGTCGGGCGTGCCGCCCGAGGGCGAGCGGTTCGAGGCGACCGTGCATCCGGGCGAACGGGAGGCCGCGCTGGCGCGCGTGGCCGACCTCGACCTCGACCGCGTTCCCGACCCGCAGGGCGGGGTGCGGGTCGTGGTGAACGCCGACGACCTCGCCGAGCTCGTGCGGCGCGGGTACGAGGTGCGGGTCGTGCGCACGGTGCCGATCGCACCGGTCGATCCGGCGCTGGTCGCGTCGGACGAGGAGGCGGAGCGGTGGCTCGAGGACCGCATCGCCGGCATCCCGCGAGAGGAGGAGGGCTGATGTACCGGACGGTGGCGCAGCTCGACTCGCAGATGCAGTCGCTCGCGATGTGGTTCCCCGGGTACTTCACGCGCATCAGGCTGCCCGAGGCATCCGTTCAGGGTCGGCCGGTGCACGCGCTGCGGTTGCGTGCGGGCGGCGGGCCGGAGCGTCGCGGGGTGCTGCTCGTCGGCGGCACGCATGCGCGGGAGTTGATGAATCCCGACGCGGTCATCGAGCTGGCGGTGGATCTCTTCGTCAGCTACGCGACGAACCGCGACCTCGTGTACGGCGGCAAGACGTGGCCGGCGTCGGACGTGAAGCTCATCCTCGAGGCGCTCGACATCTGGCTGGTGCCCTGCGCGAACCCCGACGGGCGCGTGCACGTGATGACGGTCGACGGGATGTGGCGCAAGAACCGGGCGACGAACCCGGGGACGTCATGCATCGGCGTCGACCTCAACCGCAACGCCGACTTCCTGTGGGGGGTGACGCAGGGGCAGACGTCGTGCTCGCCGTGCTCCGACGTCTACGCCGGGCCGAGCGCGTTCAGCGAGCCAGAGACCCGGAACGTCAAGCACCTGCTCGACACGCACCGGATCGTGACGTTCGCCGACGTGCACTCGTACTCCGAGCTGATCCTCTGGCCGTGGGGGCATGCGCCGACGCAGACGACCGACCCGAAGAAGAACTTCACGAAGCTGCCGACGCCGAAGTGCCAGCCCATCCAGGTCGCCGGGTACCAGGAGTACCTCTCGCCGCGCGACCTGCAGCGGTTCCAGACGGTCGGCGGCCGCATCCGCGACGCGATCACCGCGGTGCGCGGTCGCACGTACACGAGCGAGGCGAGCATCGGCCTGTACCCGACGACGGGCACGTGGAGCGATTACGTCTACAGCCGCCACATCGCGAGTTCGTCGCTCGGCAAGACCTACGGGTTCACGTTCGAGACCGGGCCGTGGATGGGCACCGCGGAGGAGTCGTTCCATCCGGCCGACCCGCGCCCGGTGATCCGCGACGCGAAGTCGGGCATGGTCGCGCTGCTGCAGCAGAGCATCTGCGCGATCGAGCTGATCGGTGCGCGGTTCTTCCGTGCGCAGGCCGAGGTGAAGGCGTTGCAGCAGGTGCGCGACAAGCTGCTGTCGACGACGGATGCCGGGCGGGACTGGATCGAGCTGTTCGAGCGCGTCGAGGGGCCCGCGGTGCTGGCGATGCTCGGCGATCGCGAGTTGCTGTCGGACACGGCGGAGCTCGTGAAGCGCGCCTCCGCGCTGTCGAAGGATGACGCGACGGAGCTCACCGACGACGAGGTCGACGCCGGCCTCGCCGTGGTGCGGCGGCTGCGCTCGCGACTCGAGGACCCGGGGCTCCGCAAGGACCTCCGCGCGATCGAGACGCAGCTCGAGGCGCTCCGCGGCACGCCCATGTCGAAGGCGGTCGAGCGGCTCATGGCGACGCCGCCGGGCGCGAAGGCACCCGCACGTTCGGGTGCGAAGGGGAAGGCGGGCGCGCGGGGCTGAAGCGTGGCGCACGGCCCCGCGCGTCGCGATGCGGGTGAGCGGATGCCGCGGCATCCGTTCACCCGCGCGCGCCCGCCTTCGCCACCGCCGCGCGGTCGCCCGACCGCAGCCACTCGTCGAACGTGATGCGTCCGCGCGCGGCATCGGCCCCGCCCCGCACCGCGCCGGAGGCGAGCGCGCGCCCGAACGGCCCCGGGAAGCGCACCTCGAGCACCCCGCGTCGCACGCCCTCGACGGCGTGGAGGCGCCGCACCAGGTCGGCGAGCCGCTCGTCGCGCGGCCCGACGAGGTCGGGGGCCCGGCCGTCCACCGGCGCACCCTCGGCGAGTTCGACGAGCCGGGCGCCGACCTCGCGCGCCGCGACCGGCCGGATCAGCGCCTTCGGCACGATCGTCACCGGCCCGTACGTCGCGGTCGCCGCGACCTGCGCCGCGAACTCGTGGAACTGCGTCGCCCGCTGGATGGTGACCGGCACCGGGCTGTCGGCGAGGAGGGTCTCCTGCGCGAGCTTGCCGGCGTAGTGCGCGTCGTCGACGCCGTCGATGCCGACGATCGACAGGGCGATGTGGTGTGCGACGCCCGCGGCGCGTTCGGCGCGCAGCAGGTTGCCGGTGACGTTCGTGAAGAACTCGCGCGCCCGGCGCCCGGACAGCGTGACGACGCTCGCGACGTCGATCACGGCGTCGGCTCCGGCGAGCGCGGCGGCGAGTCCGGTGCCGGTCTCGAGGTCGTGCCCGTCGTGGCGGGTGAGGGTGAGCACGTCGTGTCCGCGCGCCTCGGCGGCGGCGACGACGTGGCGGCCGACGGTGCCGGTTCCCCCGGCGACGGCGATCCTCATCGGGCCACCTCCTCGCGCGCGCGGCGGGCATCGGGGAGAACGGATGCCGCGGGCTCGGCGACGCCAGCGGTCGCGGCGGACCCGGCCCCGCTCCCGCGCGCGGGGATCAGCAGCAGGATGCCGAGCCCGAGGCTGAGCGTCAGCGAGACGGCGGTGCCGATCGCGGCATCCGTGTCGAGGTGGTCGAGGTGGGTGGCGTGGTACCAGAGGTGGAGCGCGCCGAAGACCGTCCAGGCGAGGCCGAGCAGGCGGACGACGGCGGGGCTGCGCCAGGCGAACCCGGCGACGGATGCCGCACCGAGGGCGAGGTAGAACGCGCCGACGTCGCGCACGAGGTGCTCGTTGTACGGTCCGTCGGTGGCGACCCACTGCCCGAGCACGCCCGGGAACGAGTCGTAGAACGCGGCGGGCGCGAACGACGCCCACCCGCCGACGAAGCACGCGATGGCGGCGGTCAGCGCGAGCGCAGCCGTGTGGATTCTGTTCATACCCGTACTGACGACACGTGGAGGCGAAGTGTGAGGTGGCTCACGATTCGGGCGGCTGCGCCGTCATGCTTGGTGAAGGGAGCACTGACGATGACGGATGACACGATGGGTGCCGTGCGCACCGATGACGAGCTCGCCGACGTGGCCGCCGAGCGCCGCCGCCTGCTGGCGCTCGCGTACCGCATGCTCGGCACCACCGGCGAGGCCGAGGACGCCGTGCAGGAGACCTACGTGCGCTGGTACCGGATGTCGGACGCCGAGCGCGCCGCGATCGCGAACCCGCAGGGCTGGCTGACCCGCGTCGCGGGCCGCGTCTGCCTCGACATGCTCGGCACGGCGCGCGCGCGACGCGAACGGTACGTGGGGCCGTGGCTGCCCGAGCCGCTGCCGGCGGGGTTCTTCGCGTCGCGTGCGGGTTCGGCCGGCCCCGCGGCATCCGCTCGGCCCCGAACCGACACGACGACGGATGCCACGGCCGACCCGCTTGACCGCGTGACCCTCGACGAGGCGGTGTCGAGCGCCCTGCTCGTCGTGCTCGAGTCGATGACGCCCGCCGAGCGCGTCGCGTTCGTGCTGCACGACGTGTTCGCGGTGCCGTTCCCCGAGATCGCGGAGCTCGTCGGCCGCTCCCCCGCCGCGGTGCGCCAGCTCGCGACCTCCGCCCGCCGTCGTGTCGCCGACTCGCGCTCACGCACCGTGGCCCGCGCCGAGCACGACCGGGTGGTCGCCGCGTTCGGTGCCGCCGCGGCATCCGGCGACCTCGCGGCCCTCGTGTCGGTGCTCGACCCCGACGTCGTGCTGCGCTCCGACGGCGGCGGACTCGTCACCGCCGCCCGCAAGCCCGTGCTCGGCGCGGACCATGTCGCCCGCTTCCTGCTCGGCCTGCTCGCCAAGAACCCCGACGACCAGGTCGAACCCCTCGAGACGACGGATGGCGCCGGCTTCGCCGTCCGCCGCGGCGGTGCGGTGATCGGGGTGGTGAACCTGCGGGTCGTCGACGGGCGGGTCGCGGACGTGTGGATCGTCATGAACCCGGAGAAGTTGCGGGCGTGGAGCGCGGAGCGCTGACGGGACGCGCTCCGCCGCACCCCTTACTGCGCGATCTGCTTGAACGCCTTCTCCGCGATCCGGTCCAGCTGCTTCGCCGTCAACCTCCCGTCGAACGCTCGGGCCTCCTTCGCGATCGCGGCCACCAGCTCGCGGCGCTCGCGCACCGCGACGTCCCGCCACTGCGGGTCGACCGGCACCGGCCCCTTGCCCGGCACCCAGATGAGCCCGGGCGCATCGTTGATGACGCCGAACAGGATGTACACCCAGTAGACGAACCGGTCGTCGATCCTGAACCGCTCGTTCTTCTCGATGCGGTCGAAGATCGCGCGGAGGTTCGGCATGACCCCGATGCGGTCGGTCGCCGGGTCGGCACTCGCGGTGTTGAGCGCAGCCGACAGCCAGACGCGCACGGTCGCCGGATCGAACGGCTGCCCCTTCCGCGCCTTCCGCCAGCTCTGCAGCAGCACCGCTGCGCCCGTGACGATCGGGCTCGCGCCGGACGTTCCACCGAACGACCCGGTGTACGCCGTGGTCGAGGTGCCGGTCCATCCGTCGCCCGTGGTGTCGACGTTCTGGCCCCACGCGTAGCAGTCGATGCGGCTGCCGTGGTTCGAGAAGTCGAGCCGCGAGTGCGGCGCGGCGGATGACGCGGCGCCGACCATGATGGCCCCGGAATCGCGGAAGTCGTCGTCGCCGGGCTTCAGCAGGTGGCGGCCGGAGGCATCCGTCCAGTCGTCGAGGTCGTTGCCGCCGTTCCCGGCCGCCTCGACCACGACGATGCCCGCGTCGACCGCATCGCGGATGGCGTCGAACACCGCCTGCTCGACCTCGACCGGAAGGTACGTCGTCGACGACCCGGCCGCGGTGGTCTGCGCCTCGAGCAGCAGCACGTCGCCCGGCGACATCGCATCTGCCGCCGAGATGATGGCCGCCGCGGTGCTGTAGCTCGTCGACGTGCGGTATTGCGAGACGACCCGAGCGGATGCCGCGGGCGCGATGCCCACGCCGCCCCTGGTGTTGTCGACCGCGACGACCTCGCCGAGCACCGCCGTGCCGTGCCCGTGGTACGCGTGGCTCACGCCCGAGATGACCGTGATGCCGGCCGCCGCGAGGTCCTCGTGGTTCAGCGTCCACCCCTGCTCGAGGTCGACGAACCCGATGCCCGCGCCATCCGTCGCACCCCACGCCCACCGCGCGTCGATGCCGTCGGGCGCGGCATCCAGGTACCCCTGGTTCCCGCTGCGCGGGTCGTCGCTCGCGTTCACGGGCGGCGGCGTCGGCCCGCCCTCGACGTAGGCGGTCTCGACGTCGTCGCGCGCGTCGAGTTCCTTGGCGAGCTCGGCAGCGGATGCCTCGTCCCGCACCGTGATCGCCGCATACCCGTCGAACCGGGCCCGCCGCCCCCGTCCGAGCCGCTCGCGCTCATCGCGCCCGACCATCGGCTCGAGGTACGCCTCGCCGGCCACCCGATCCTGGTACTCCGCGATCACGTCCCCGAGGTACGCGACCGCATCGACCAGCTCACGGCCGACGTCGTCCTCCTGCTCCCCCGCCCGCCGCTCACCCGGACGCTCCCTCAGCGCCCGCTCGCGCCGCGCCGCGTCGGTGACCTTGACGACCACCCGCCGCTGAACCTTCGGCGCCTCGACCGGGTCGAGCTCCTTGCCGTCGATCATGCCCATGATCCGCTCCCCTCCGTTGCGGATGGCGGTCGTGCGCGCGCGTGCGCTGGGCGCCGCGCGCGGGCGGCCGGCCTTCGTAGACGGTTACGAGGGGATCATGCACCCGGGTGAGAGGCGGATGCATCGGGGTGGTCCCTGGGAACAGGATCCGACGACGCATGCCGCGCTAACTGCCCGCCGCAAGTCCGCCAGCATCCAGGCGCCTCATCAGGTGAGAAACGATGCTGAGCGCATCGAGACAGTCGTCATTGGTGAACGCACCAGACGATCGAAGCAACTCGATCTCCTCATGGGCCAGAGGGTTACGAAAACCCGCGACCATTCCCATCGACATATGCTTCTGCCCATTCTCCACGTTCTTCTCGGTCTGCTCGGAGAATCCGTGGGTTGCCGCGAGCGATCGAAAGACCCTATACAACCCGGCATCACCGAATGCTGCTCCCAGCATGCTGAAATCGGATTCCTGTTGGGCCCCGGACCGCTCTCGAACACGCTTCACGAATCGCTTCATCGCCTCTTGAACTGCGATGTAGTAATTCCCATCCTCATAGTAGGCACGCGTAACGTCCTGGATGTCAGGGTGGAGGTGGCGCCAGACATACTCGGCGTAGGGCGGCGCGACTTTCTTGACCAGGGCGATGATCTCGCTCTGCTGCACAACACTCATGTCGACTGCATCCGACTCGATAGCGGATACGAGTTCACGAACCGATTCCTGCTCGCGCGATTTGATCGTCCCAACCCATGCTTCTGTAGGTTCACCGATCTTCTTCTCAACCCTCTTGCGTTTCAGCTCGGCGCGACGAACGCGCCACTCTTGGCCCAGCCGGACCATCAACGCTTGGAGCTGACGCCGCAGAGCCTCGGTCTCCGGAGTCTCCCAGTCGATTGCACGGCGGTCTGTGGCGATGACGTCGGGCTCGATGGAATCCAGGTAGTCGATGTCCAAGTAGCCCGAGAGATACGAAAACGCATAGCTGGATTCGGATGCTCCGAAGAACTCTGGCTCATTGGCTAGTCGACCATTCACATATATCGTGATCCCGCGCATGCCGTGGCGAAGAGGCGAGGCAGACGAAACAACCGTGCCGGAAATCGAGCGACTTTTCCCGAACTCATCGCCTTCTGTCCACGCCGAAGGAAACTCCCATACAAACTCGACCTCGACAGCGCTCAGCCGAAGATCCGCCGACAGCGGATGCCGAGCGCCGTCCGGTGCGATCACAGCCACCGCGAAGTCGCTATCCACGTAATTGAACAGCCGGGAGAGGCTGGCGGCGAGTTCCTTGGCATCGATTGCACTCGTGCGCTTGAGCGCACTGAGGAGCACGGAGGTGCCGTGCTCATCCGGGTCTGCATTCGAGCTTGATTCGAACGGCCTGTATTCCCCTTTCGCGTCCATCATCTGGGCGTAGTCGAGCTCGATCGTGGTGCGCTCCGTGGATCCCGCTCGTGTTGACGACACCGTGACGTGGCGTCCTATTCCGAAGAGCGCGAGCTTACCGAGGCCTTTCTTGCCGGACACCTGCCTCCGGCCGCTTTCGGTCAAGGTCGACTCCGTCGTCTGGCGTCGATTACGGCCGATTCTCAGATACTTGTCCGAGATGTCCGTTCTTGACATTCCATGGCCGTCGTCCCTGATCTCGACGGTTCCGTCGGCGCTGATAACGATGTTCACCTGGGAGGCATCGGCGTCGTACGCATTCGCCACGAGTTCGGCTACGGCGTTCGGCAAGTGGGAGTACATCTTCGCGCCGAGATGATCGACCGTCTGTGGGTCGAACCGCAACACGAGCGGGTCAGGCACCGACATATGCCGGACTCCTTCCTTGGGACACATGTCGGAGGCTATTGGGTCGGCGCGACGTGCGAAAGGTGCCGCGCTGAGTTGCCTGCGGGTGCAGAAGGCGACTGGCGCCGCCACTATCGTCGCGATCCCTCCGGACGAGCAGCGTCAACAAGGGCCCGAATCGAGGAAGTGACCTCCGCTACCGGCTCATGCTCCCAGTATCGTGCGACTTTCCACCCGGCTTGCTCGAGCACCTCGTTCGTCTCGCGGTCACGCTCCCGGTTTCGTTGAATCTTCGCGGTCCAGTACGCCGCATTGGCTTTCGGTTGGGTGAAATGGAGAGGGCAGCCGTGCCAGAAGCACCCATCGATGAAGACGGCGAGCTTGGCCCGCGTGAAGGCTATGTCTGCGGTCCTGCGGAGGCTTGGCAGAGGGCGATAGTTGACTCGATAGCGATAGCCACTGGCGAAGAGCGCCTTGCGGACCCGCATCTCAGTGGACGTGTCCCGCCCCCTGTTCCCCTGCATCGATCGGCGCACGCCCGGTGACGAAGCCCAAGACGATTCGCTCACGCCCCTGACGCTACCGCTATTGCTGTGCCGCGAGCCGGCGGATCGTCCTGGGCGGTGGCGTCTACGATCGAGGACGTGACGTCATCTCCGATCCGAGTCCTGGACCTGTTCTCCGGCGCAGGCGGCTTCAGCCAAGGGATGCACGAGGCTTCCTCGAGATTCGTCACGGTCCAAGCAGTCGAGATGGATGTCGCCGCCGCAGCCACGTTCGCTCAGAATTTCCCGAATGCGTCCGTCTTCGTCGGCCCGATCCAGGATTGGCTCGAGACCGACCAGTGGCGGCAGGACTTCGACGTCATCATCGGAGGCCCTCCGTGCCAGGGGTTCTCCACCCTCGGCAAACAGGACGTGGAGGACGAGCGCAACTCCCTTTGGGAGCAGTACGCGGAAACGATTCGCCGCACTCTGCCGTCCATCTTCGTAGTCGAGAACGTGGCCGCATTCTCGAAGTCACCGCAGTTCAAACAGTTCCAGGAAACGCTCCGGGACGACCCGACACTCGGGCAGTACTCGATCGACTGGCGCATACTCAACGCAGCCGACTACGGGTCGCCACAGGCCAGAAAGCGCGCCGTGATGATCGGATATCGCAAGGGTCTCGCGGCGCCTGCCTGGCCCGAGCTCACCCATCAGCGCAACCCGAGGACAGTGGAGCATGCGTTCGCCGGCATACCGCATACCCCGGCGAAATCTAGTGGGCTCCCGCAAAGAAGGATTGAGTTCGCGGGTGTCGAACTCTTGGGACCGTATTCCGGTTCAGAACTGCACTTCGGGCGCGACTACACGAACTTGTCACTCGAGCGTTTCGCGTCGATTCCGCCCGGCGGCAATCGGTTCGATCTTCCCGAGCACCTCAAGGCGCCATGTTGGCGAACACACACCAGCGGGTCAGGCGACGTCATGGGCCGCCTTCATTGGGACCGACCGTCGGTGACGGTGCGAACTGAGTTCTTCAAGCCGGAGAAGGGACGGTATCTCCACCCTGCCGCCGATCGCGCCATCACGCACCACGAAGCTGCCGTACTTCAGGGGTTCCCAAACACCTTCAAGTTCGTCGGGTCGAAGACCGCGATCGCTCGACAAATCGGAAATGCAGTCCCGATACCTCTCGGGCGGGCGATCGCGACGTCGATCGCGGCTGTTCTATGAGCTCGGACCCACTAGATCCGACACGGGCAGGTGGCCCCGTCGTCATCGATTTGTTTTCGGTCGCGGCGCGACCGATCACGCTGTCCGAGGTGCACGGCATTATGGTGACGTCCGGTTCGGGTCGATCCGCGGCCGGACCCGCCTGACGATAGGACCCGATGATGAGTTTCGACGACCACGACATCGTCGAGGGTTCCACCCCCGGCGGGGCGAATACGAGCGGCTCGATGCTACTTCCGCTGCTCAGATCGCTGCTGTCTTCCACCCCCGACACGGCGACGCTGGCCGACTACGAGCGCCAAGCAGTCGAGCACAACGTACTCGGCCGCGACACGTTCGAGGGTCGAAGGCGCTCATTCAGAGCGCTTCGTGAGATGTACCTACTCGACCCAGAGCGCGTTCTGTTCCGCGCGCTTCGAGACCTTTGGACCGAAGACCCGGCGGCGCAGCCGCTGCTCGCCGGTCTCAGCGTGCTGGCGCGAGACAGCGTGTTCCGCGCCACCGCGCCGGTTGTGATCGGCGCCCGCGAGGGTGACGTCATTTCGAACGCCAGGATGGCTGACGCACTCATCGCAGCGTTTCCCGGCTATAGCCGCGCGAGCGCCGAGAAGATCGGGCGGAATACCGCGGCGTCGTGGAGTCAGACGGGGCATCTGGTCGGTCGAACGAACAAGACGCGCGCACTGGTGATGGCGACTCCGGTCTCGCTCACCTACGCGATGCTCCTCGGGTACCTTCAAGGTCGTCGCGGCCGCCCCGTGCTCGACTCGCCCTGGGTGGATTTCCTGGACATTTCTCCCTCGGAACGAGAAGCACTGGCGCTAGACGCGGCCCGCAAGGGTTACGTCGAGTACCGATCAGGCGGCGAAGTCGTCGAGGTCGGTTTCCGACACCTCCTTCGACCGATGACAGGCACGCACGCATGACCGATCTCGAGAATCTCGTCGCGAATTATGGCCGCCAATCCGGAACTCCTTGGGCCACAAACCTCGCGCCGGCTCAGCGCTGTTGGATGATCGTCTATCCGCCGATGGATGAGCGCCGCTTGCGGGCACGTATGCAGGCGTTCCAGAACGCGACGCATGACGCCGGCAAGTCATGGCAACTGATCGACATCACCGACGAGCCCGGGCGATGGATAGGCAACCATCCCTTCGCGAAGCGGTACTTCGCGAAGCCTGAACTGTTGTCGCCGGCCGCGCTGGACGAGTTCCGCGCTCAGCTCGTCGTCCGGATCCTCGACCAGGCGACGACGGCATCAAACCCTGACGCAGTGGTCGCATTGCTGGGGGTGGGGTCGCTGTTCGGTTTCGCTGAAACAAGCTGGTTGTTGAACGAGCTCGCTCCGCACATCGCCGGGCGTCTCGCGGTCTTCTTTCCAGGGGAATATCGCAACAGCAACTATCGACTGCTCGAAGCGCGTGAAGGATGGAATTACCTCGCGCTTCCCATCACGACAAGCGAGGAGCACGCATGACCAAGAACTGGGAGCTCTTTGCGGAGGACCCCCGCGTCAGCACCATCCCCAACCTGGGTGTGGCGAAAGTGGGCGACGAAGCGGACGACGCCGCGATCAACACGCTGCGATACGAACTCCGGAGTTTCGTCTGCGACGGAGCCTACGAGAGGGGTTTGGATCTCATTCTCGACTCCTATCTGAAGAACGTGGGTTCCCAGCAGCCGGCGGCATGGGTCAGCGGGTTCTATGGCAGCGGGAAGTCGCATCTCGTCAAGGTGCTCGAGCATCTGTGGAGCAACGCACAGCTGCCCGACGGTTCGACGCCGCGCGGCCTTGTTCAGGGCATAGAGATGATCGAGCCGTACCTCATCGAGCTGGACACTCTTGGGCGTCGCAACGGGGGGCGACTCGCAGCCGCCGGCAGCCTGCTGAATGGGCCGAAGGACATCAACACCGCTTTCGCCACGATCCTCCTCAAGGCGGCCGGGCTTCCGACGGACATCGCAGCAGCGCGATGTGTTCTCTGGATGGCCGAGGAGGGGATCCTCCACGACGTCATGGAGTTTGTCAGCGACGAAGGTCGCGAGTGGAACCACGTCCTGGCGAACATGTACGTCTCCGAACTCGCTGAGGCGATCCTGGCTATCAAGCCTGACTGGGCCTCGGGTCCGGACATGGCTCGCGATCAGCTTTGGCGGCAGTTCCACTCATCCGAGTCGCTCGCTCTTCCGGCCCTGCTCGACCTCGTCGACGCCGTCCTGACCTCTGTCAGCGATGCTCCCGGCCGCCTCCCCGCCACTCTGGTGGTGCTCGACGAAATGCAGGCTTTCATCGGGGACGACGCTGGGCGCGCGGGCGAGGTTCAGGGGCTCATTGAGGCGTGTTCGAGCAGGTTCGGAGGTCTCCTCCTCATCGTCGCCACCGGGCAATCAGATCTTGGTGCGACCGCCACGCTGCAGAAGCTCATCGACCGCTTCGCAGTCCGGCAACAGCTCTCGGACGCGGACGTCGACCACGTCATCCGACAGGTGGTGCTGCGGAAGCGTGCAGATCGCGTCGCGGATCTCACTGCAATCCTCGATGCGAATGCCGGCGAGATCGATCGGCAACTGGGAGGCGCGGTCATCGCACCTGCGTCGACCGACGCAGACGATCTCGTCGCCGACTACCCGGTGCTTCCGAGTCGAAGGCGCTTCTGGGAGCGGGCGCTCCAGGCCATCGACCGCGGGGGGCGGGCGGGCCAGCTCCGCACTCAGCTTAAGGTCGTGCACGAGGCGCTGAGAAAGGTCGCCGAGGACGACATCGGCACCGTTGTACCTGCCGACTTCCTCTATGGCGAGCAAGAGTCCGGTATGATCACTTCCAATGTCCTGCTGCGCGAAGTGAGTGACCTCATCACTTCGGAGCAGAGCAACGGCCCGGACGGCCCACTGCGGAGCCGCATCCTGGCGCTGGTGTTCCTGATCTCCCGGCTTTCACGGGAGGGCTTCGCCGACACCGGCGTTCGATCGACCCCAGACCACATCGCTGACCTACTCGTCGACGACCTGAGTTCCTCCGGCCAGACTCTTCGGAAGCGCGTTCCGGTCCTGCTCGAACAGCTCAGGTCGGAGTCCAAGCTCAGTCTCGTCGACGACGAGTATGTCCTCCAGTCCAAGACCGGGCAGGAGTGGAACCAGGACTATCGGAACCGTGTGGCCGGGTACAAGGCCGATCTTGCGCGCGTGTCGATGGATCGTGAGACGCTCGTCCGCGAGGAGCTTCAGCGATTGATCCCCCGAAACCTCTCGCACGGCGAGTCGAAGACGTCGCGCTCGATCAGCGTGCAGTTCGGCACGAATCCGCCCACGCCCGCTGATGACATCCCCGTGTGGGTGCGTACCGGATGGGAGACCAGCGAGACGGAGTACCAGGACACTGCCGCCGCCGCACCCACCGACTCACCGGTGGTGTACGTGTTCGTGCCGAAGATCGCCGGGGACGAACTGACGAATGCACTCGCCAGTCACGCAGCGGGATCAGACACGATCAACCAGCGCCCGAACCCGACGACAAGCGAAGGCCAAGAAGCGAAGAAGGCGATCCATTCGATCGTTGCTGCCGCGGATGCTGAGATCAAGCGATTGATGGCGGGACTGGTGCGACGGGCCATCGTGCGCCAAGCAGGGGGCACACTCGTTACTGCGCAGAGCCTAAGCATGGCCATTGAGACCGCCGCGCACAAGTCCCTCGACCGCCTCTACCCGAAGTACTCGATCGCTGACGCGAAGAATTGGCACCTCGTTCTCGCGCACGCGGTTGCCGGCAAGCCGGACGCGCTCAGCGCCGTCGGATACTCGGCCGAACCAGCCGAGAACGCGGTATGCAAAGAAGTGCTTGCGGGCATCCCCGCGGCGGGGACCACGGGTGGGGAGATCCGCAAGAGACTTTCCGCATCGCCGTTCGGATGGCCTCGCGACGCGGTGGATGGGGCACTCGCCATCCTCGTCCTCGCCGGGAATATCGCCGCTCAGTTCAACGGGGCCGACATCGCGGCATCCGAGCTCAAGGCGACGTCCATCGGGAAGACCGTGTTCCGGAGAGAAGCAGTCACCCTCGACATGAGCACACGACTGAAGGCTCGGGGAGTGCTCACGGCGCTCGGCCTCCAGGTGACGCCGAATGAAGAGGCTCCGGCATGCAGCGGTCTGATCACCACCCTCGATGTCCTGATGCGCTCGGCGGGGGGCGACAAGCCGCTTCCTCCGCCGATGACCTCAGAAATCCTCGGCGAACTGAAATCGCGATCTGGCGCCGAACTCGTGCTGTACGTCGCCACGCATGATGGCGAGATCAAGCAACTCGCGCATGACGCGACGGACCGCGGGACGCGCAAGGACAAGGCTCTGAAGGCGTTCGGCATGGCCGAATCGCTCGTTGCACACTTGCCCGCGTCGCATGATTTCCGCCATCAGCTGGCCGCGGTCGCCGAGAATCGTAGCCTCCTCGAGATTCCGGATCCCGTCGGCCCGATCGTCGCCGCCGCGGCCGCCGAGTTGCGGGACGTGATCGGAGCAAAATTCACGATGTACGCCACGGCCGTCGCCGATGCGACTGCAGAACTGCAGGCGGACATCGCGTGGAAGGAGCTCACCGACGCCCAGGCCGCGAGCATCCTGCGCGAGACGAGCCTCGTGGCCCATGAAATGCCTTCGCTCGGTACGACGGATGAGGTCCTCGCAGCCCTGTCCGCGAGGCCGCTCCCGTCGTGGGACGACCTCTTCGCCGCGTTGCCTGCACGTGTTGGAAAGGCCCGTGATCTCGCCGTCAGAGTCTTGGAACCCGACGCCGTGACGATCTCGCTTCCAAAGGCGACACTCAAAAACAGCGACGATATCGAGGCCTACATGGATCGGCTCCGTGCGCTTCTCACAGCGGCCGTCGCCGAGCACAAGTCGATCGTGATCTAAGGAGCATCAAACAGTGTCGGTGTTGTCGTCTGGGTTGCGTTCGGTGCTTGAGCGGGCGGTCGGTGAGGGTCGGGTCGCGGCTGAGGTTGGTGCGCGTTCGGCGTTGGCCCGGTTGGGTGTCGCGGATGCCGTGGCACCGTCGTTCCTGTCGGCCGAGGAGGTCGGGCTGCGCGAGGGCCTGCTGGCGCGGGCGATGCAGCTGGGTGATCCTCGCTCCGGGGCGTCGGTCGAGGACGCGGTCCCACTGCTGGTCGGGGAGGTCGCGTACGAGCAATGGCACCGGTTGTTGTTCGCCCGGTTCCTGGCGGTCAACAATCTGCTGATGCATCCCGAGTACGGCGCCCCGGTGTCCCTGCGGGACTGCGAGGATCTGGCCGGGTCGATAGGAGAGCCGGACGGGTGGGCGGTCGCGGCACGGTTCGCGTCGCAGATCCTGCCGGGGATCTTCCGTTTGGATGACCCGGCGGTGCTGGTGCCGCTCGCACCGGAAGACCGATTGGCATTGGAGAAGATCGTCACCGGCCTGCCTGAGGAAGTCTTCACCGCAGACGACGCGCTGGGGTGGGTGTACCAGTACTGGCAGTCCAAGCAGAAGAAGCAGGTCAACGACTCGGGTCGGAAGATCGGCGGCGCCGACATCAGCCCGGTGACGCAGCTGTTCACCGAGGACTACATGGTGCGGTTCTTGCTGGAGAACTCCCTCGGCGCCTGGTGGGCCGCCCGGCACCCCCACTCGCCGCTGATCGCCGAATGGGAGTATCTCCGATTCGACGACGAGGGCACTCCCGCCGCGGGGTCCTTCGACGGCTGGCCGAACACCGTCGACCAGGTCACGGTCATGGACCCGTGCTGCGGGTCGGGGCACTTCCTGGTCGCCGCGTTCGGGATGATGTGGCGGATGCGCGCCGAAGCCGAAGGGAGGGCCCCGGCCGACGCGCAGGACGCGGTGCTCCGGGACAACCTGTTCGGTCTGGAACTGGATCCGCGCTGCACCCAGATCGCGATGTTCAACCTCGCCCTGGAGGCATGGAAGCAAGGCGGATACCGTGAACTGCCCGTGCCGAACGTGGCGTGCTCGGGCATCCCCGCCAAAGCACCCCTGCACGAATGGACCGTCCTCGCCGACGGCGACGTGAAACTCGAGACCGCCCTCACCCGACTCCACGAACTGTTCAAAGACGCCGACACCCTCGGCTCCCTCATCGACCCCCGCCGCGCCGCCGAACAAGACGACCTATTCACCGTCGACTGGGACACCGTCGCACCGCTCCTCGAACGCGCCCTCGCGAACGAAACCCACACCGACCCCGCCGCCGCCGTATTCGGCCACGCAGCCGCCGGCATCGCCCACGCCGCCGACCTCCTCTCCCGCACCTACACCCTCATCGCAACCAACGTTCCCTATCTGGGAATTACTCGCTACTCCTCCCTGCTACGCGAGTACTTGTTCGAACAACACTTCATTGGCCGCCATGACCTTGGGTACGCAATGGTCAACCGTTGGGGGCCACTGGCAGATGAATCGAGAGCATCCTGTGCGGTCGTAAGCCCGGCTGAGTGGATGACCGGGCCAAGCATCTCCGCGCTTCGGCGCAAGTGGCTCGAGAGCCTTGGCATTACGTTACTGGCCCGCCTCGGGTACTCGGCATTCCAGACCGGACTACGCGCGAATCCATCGCTGCTTGTCGCGGGGTCAAGACGGAATAGCACCCTTCACTACATTGATGTGATCGGCGCAACAAGCTTCGCCGAAGTCAGCAACTCCGTCCGCCACACGACGGCTGCCGTCATGTCCGTCGACGAGCAGCTCCGGCATCCGGGGCACATCATCTCCGCGGCGGAATATGCAGGACTCCAGACCATCGGCGAAGTCGCATCGTGCACCTTTGGGCTGGGCGTCGGTGACTTCAATCGCTTCGAGCGAGCATTCTGGGAACTTCCCGAATTCGGCGACGACTGGGAGTTCCTACAGACAAGCCCCACCGCGTCCGAACCTTACGGAGGCCGCGAGCTTGTGATTCTCTGGGAACGCGAGTCTGGTTCCCTTGCCCGGCTGGCTGAGAGTGTTCGGCACCTCAACCATAAAGCACAACAATGGAGAAGCGGGAAGCCGGTTTGGGGTAAAGTCGGCGTCGTTCTGAGCCGCATGGGTGGGATCAAGTTCTCTCTCTACACCGGTGAACGCTTCAGCGAGCGAGTCATGGCGCTAGTGCCGCACGATCCGACCTTGGTACCGGCACTGTGGGCATTTGCGTCGTCTGGAGAACTTGAAGTTGGCATCCGACAGGCGACAAAAAATCTGTCAGTCTCGCCTCGTTCTGTGAAGTACGTCCCGTTTGATGTGGAGCATTGGCGGAAGGTCGCTGCGGAGCAGTATCCGGATGGCCTTCCGGAGCCGCATTCGGATGATCCGACGCAGTGGCTGTTCAAGGGGGTCGTGGCAGGCTCGACGGAGCCGTTGCAGGTCGCGGTGGCCCGGTTGCTCGGGTTCTCCTGGCCCGATCAGGAACCCGATGCGTTGGACGGACTGGCGGACAAGGACGGGATCGTGTGCCTGCCGCCGATCGCGGGTGAGGCATCCGCGGCGGAACGACTGCGTGCTCTTCTGTCGACCGCGTACGGCGAGGACTGGTCCACCGCGAAGCTGGACGAACTGCTCACCGCCGCCGGCGGAAAGCCGGGCGATCTCGACGGATGGCTGCGCGACGGATTCTTCAAGCACCACACCAAGGTCTTTCAGAACCGCCCGTTCATCTGGCACGTCTGGGACGGCCGCGCCGACGGGTTCTCCGCCCTGGTCAACTATCACCGCCTGGACCGCAAGACGCTCGAGAAGCTGACCTACACCACCCTCGGCTGGTGGATCCAGAAGCAGAAGGACGACGCTACCAACGAACTCCCCGGCGCCGCCGCACGGCTGGCCGCCGCGGAGCAGCTCAAGGCCAAACTCGAACTCATCCTCGAAGGCGAACCACCCTACGACATCTACGTCCGCTGGAAGAGCCTCGCCGAACAACCCATCGGGTGGGATCCCGACCTCGACGACGGCGTCCGGATGAACATCCGACCCCTCGTCGAAGCGGGCATCCTCCGCAACAAGTTCACCATCAACTGGAACAAAGACCGTGGCGCCAACCCCGACGGCACCCAACGCCACAACGACCTCCACCACACCAACACCCAAAAACGGCAAGCACGCGGAGAGGACGCATGATGCTCACGTTCGCGGAGTCAGTGCATCAGTCCATCCTTCGAGCTCGCAACTACAACCCGGCCGACGAGATCCCACCCGCTGCGATCCTCTGGCCCGACCCGATTCAGGCGTGGAAGCCGGTCGTATCGCACCTCCGCCGAGCAGGGGCGGCCATCCTCACCCTCGATGAGTACTCCGAGGAGCTATCGCGAGGACCAGCGATCTGGATCCGATCTCAGCTGGCTGCAGCGTCCGAAGACGACATGCCGAGGATCGTTTACCTGCCTGGGAAGGATCGAGCAACATTCCGCGCGCTGGAGGACTGCCCTCCGATGCTCCGCCCCATCGCCGAAGTGCAGTTCCGCAGCAACTGGTGGGCGGAAAGCGACAACGCGGCGTGGACTCCGGCCTCATACATCCGAAGTCTCGGAGTCCGCGTCTTGTCCGATGCCGCTACCGCCGGGGCCTTGTCAATCGCTCTGGGTGAACTCGCGATCGTCCCGATCGAATCACTCATTGACCGACGCCTTGTCGACGCCGACTACTTGAACGGCCTCCTTCTCCCAGATCCGACGAAGGCGCTCCTGAAGTGGATGGATTCAGAGGGTGGCGTGGAGAACACTCCCGAGTGGAAGGCTTTCGCCAGCACCTGCAAGAAGGACTTCGGCATCGACCCGACGAAAGACGGCCCGCTCACCGCCGTTGCCCGCCTGGGAGACCGGGAGGACAAATGGGCGCAGGTGTGGGCACGGTTCTCCGAGGCACCCTCCGGGTACCCGCGGATCATCGAGCGACTGCGACAAGCTCGCGACAGTGTTCTCGTGGCCATCCACCCTGATTCGTGGCCACAAGACAACGAGGCTGCCGAAGCCGCACTCGCCTCCAAACTGAAGGACACGAGCGGCCTGGGGACGAGTAACGAAGTGCGAGCTGAGGTTCTCGCACTCGAACGAGAGCATGCGATCCGACGAGAATCGATCTGGGCGCAACTCGGACGCGCGCCGCTCGCCGTGGCAATCGGGCACCTTGCGAAGCTCGCAGAAGATACCGACACCACGGTCACCGCTGGATCTGTCGCTGAATTGCGGGACTGGTACATCTCTCGGGGCTTCCGCGCCGACGATCTCGTACTCTCCGCAATCGCCGCGGCCCCCGAGGGTCCCCGCCGAACGGCGGTTGCCGGCGTGATCAACGCGATGTACCGCGGCTGGAGCGACAGCACGGCGCGCAGGTGGCAAGGGTTGCTCATTGATGAGGGCACCGCCAGCGACACCGGACTGCAGCTCGGCGTCGGAGAGTGCGCTCTCTTCGTCGACGGTCTTCGTTTCGACGTCGGACGTCGGCTCGAGTCGGTTCTCGAGTCTCGCGGCGCAGCTGTCGAACTCCGCACCAGGCTCGCACCATTTCCCTCCATGACCGCATCCGGGAAGCCGGCCGTCGCTCCATTGGCGTCCAGTCCACACGGGGGCACGAACTTCGTGCCCGAGTTGAACGGCAAGCCCATGGACGCCGCCGGTCTTCGCTCCTCAATGGATTGGAACGGCGTGATCGCATTCCGGGACACAGAGTTCGGTGATCCCTCAGGAAGAGGTTGGACCGAAGCCGCTGACTTGGATGCACTGGGCCACAAGGTCGATCTGAAACTGGCCGACCACGTGGACGGCGAAGTGGCCGAGATCGCCGGCCGGGTTGAATCCCTCCTGGCCGCGGGCTGGACCGCCGTGCACGTGGTCACAGACCACGGCTGGCTGCTGATCCCCGGGGGTCTCCCAGTCGTATCCATCCCCGTGGCACAGACGATCATCAGGAAGTCCCGGTGTGCGCAGCTCGCAGAGCACGCTGGAAGCGTCGACCAGCCCGTATATCCCTGGACCTGGGACCCCGCGATTCGAGTTGCAGTCCCCCAAGGTGTCGCGGCGTTCGAGGCGGGCAAGGTCTACGACCACGGCGGAGTGAGTCCGCAAGAATCAATCACTCCGCATCTGATCGTCAGGCAGGGATCGGTCGGAGCGACCGTGAGGATCGAGGACGCAATCTGGAAGGGCCTTCGATGTCGAATCAGCGGGGAGGGTGCGGACCCAGGTCTGATGATCGATATGAGACTGAGGCCAGCTGATGCGAGCACGTCCATCGTCTCTTCGAAGCCATGGTCGGCGGACGGCACTGCTCTCCTCGTAGAGGACGATAGCCTCATCGGCTCGACCGTCCAGCTCGTGATCCTCGATGAATCCGGTCAGGTCATCGCCCAGGCTTCAACTGTCGTCGGCGGTTGAATCCGCTCCGGTTGCCGGATCCGCAGACCATAGATTGGACTTCATGCAAGCACTCGATGATCTCGACCGTGTGGCTGCGAGTGCGTTCGATGGCTTCATCGTCCGCAAGGATCTCGCGCAGAAGTTCAAAGGTGCTTACCCGGTTCCGACATACGTCGGCGAATTCCTGCTCGGGCGATACTGCGCAACGACCGACGAAGATGAGATCTCTGAGGGCCTGACCGTCGTCGAGCGTCTACTCCGTGACCGCACCGTCCGAGCCGGCGAGGAGGAGCTGTTCAAGTCGCGCGCTCGCGAGCTCGGCGCCATCAAGGTCATCGATCTCATCCAGGCCAAGCTGGACGCGAAAGCGAACGCGTACGTTGCAACGCTCCCGAGCCTCATGCTCACCGGTGTCCGAATCGACGACACGCTGGTTGCGAACAATGAGCGAATGCTCACCGGCGGGTTCTATGCGGAGATCGACCTCGAATATGACTCGGGCATCGCGGGCGAGACGTCCGGTAGACCGTTCGGAGTTGCAGGCCTCCGTCCGATCCAGCTCTCCACGAAGTCAGCGATTCAGACTCTTGCCGAGGGCCGCGCCGCCTTCACTACGACCGACTGGAAGCGGCTGCTCCTCCGGAGCGTCGGCTTCGAACCCTCTCGACTGACCGAGCGCCAACAAGACATCCTCTTGATGCGCATGATCCCGTTCGTCGTGAAGAACTTCAACATGGTCGAACTGGGACCGCGTGGCACAGGCAAATCCCACCTCTTTCAGCAGATATCGCCGCACTCGCACCTGATCTCAGGCGGCAAAGCGACAGTGGCACGCATGTTCGTGAACAATGCCACTGGACAACGAGGTCTCGTCGCCCAGCACGATGTCGTCTGTTTCGACGAGATCTCCGGGGTGTCCTTCGATCAGAAGGACGGGGTCAACATCATGAAGGGTTACATGGAGTCGGGCGAGTTCAGCCGCGGGCGCGAGAGCATCCGTGCGGACGGCTCGATCGTTCTCGTCGGCAACTTCGATGTCGACGTCGTGCACCAGCAACGCGTCGGGCATCTCCTCTCCCCCCTCCCCCCGGAGATGAGGGATGACACCGCATTCATGGACCGCCTCCATGCGTACCTGCCGGGCTGGGACGTCCCGAAACTCAATCCGACATACTTCACGGACCATTTCGGGCTGGTCAGCGATTTCCTGTCCGAGTGCTGGTCCCAACTCCGCTCTCAGAGCCGGTTGGCGAAGATCCAAGGTCGGATCCACCTGGGGGACGCACTCAGCGGTCGCGACACCACCGCGGTGTTCAAGACCATCGACGGGTTGCTGAAACTTCTCTACCCGAATCCCGAAACCGAGATCTCGGACGAGGACATCGTGTGGGCCGCCGAGCTGGCACTCGAATGCCGGCGGCGGGTGAAGGAGCAGCAACGGCGCATCGGTTCAGCGGAGTTCCGCAACACCCAGTTCGGATACCGCGTGGGCGAGGATGGCATTGAGAAGTTCATCGTCACTCCGGAACTCCAGAGCCCCGACACCATCGGCCTCGACCCACTCCCCCCGGGTCAGATATGGGGGATGAGCCCCGCCGCTGGCGGTGAACCGAGTGGCCTGTACCGCATCGACGTCACCGAGGGCCCTGGAAGCAGTGTGCGAATCGTCAACCGGCCGACCCCGGCAGCCCTTCGCGAGAGCGTGCAGGTCGCCGAACAGAACCTGGTTGGCCAATCTCGTGGCCTCGTCGGGGACAAGTCACCACGAGAGCACGAGTTCAACGTTCAAGTGCGAGCGCTTGACGCGTCAAAATCAGGCGCTTCCCTTGGCCTGCCGATACTCCTCGCGCTCTGCAGTTCGCTTCTCCAGCGCAGTATCAAGGGGGGCCTAATCGCCGTCGGAAACCTCACGTTGGGCGGAGGTGTCGAAACCGTGATGAACGCCGCCGAGCTGGCCGAGCTCGCGATGGAGAAGGGAGCCGAGACACTTCTGCTGCCGGTATCCGCACGCAAGCAGCTGTTCGAGGTGAGCGACGAGGTGGCCACGAAGCTCTCCTTCGTGTTCTACTCCGACGCTGTCGACGCTCTCGTCAAGTCGCTCGCTGACTAGTCCAGCAGGCGCGGCTCGACCCGTGCCGCGGCCCGCGCTCACCTGCCTCCGAGCGGGCGCGAGCCGCGGCATCCGTCACCCCTTCAATAAGCGAGCAACCCCTCAGTCCCCCTTCACGTTCACCACCGGCCGCAGCCTATGCCGCACCCGCACGAGCGACGCGGCATCCGCCATCACCCGGTCGATCGGCTTGTACGCCGCCGGGATCTCGTCGATGAACGCGTCGGTGTCGCGGAACTCGATGCTGGCCATTGCCTCCCGCAGCTGATCCTGCGCGAGGGTCCGCCGGGCGGCGGAGCGCGAGTACGTCCGGCCCGCACCGTGCGGCGAGGAATTCAGCGACATCCGATCACGCAGGCCCTGGGACCACGTACGACACGGTGCCCATCGAACCCGGGATCGGGCCCGACCGGCCGGCATCGGCCTGGATGGCGCCCTTCCGCGACACCCACACCCGCTTGCCGAAGTGCTCCTCGCTCTCGGTGAAGTTGTGGTGGCAGTTGATCCGCTCCCGCTCCTCCACCGGCGCGCCGACCCACACCGAGGCCTGCCGGATGACCCGGTCCATCATCTCCTCCCGGTTCAGCAGCGCGAAGTGCTGCGCCCACCGCAGCTCCGCGATGTACGGCGAGACGGCGGTCGCGACGACCTTGCGGTTCGCGTGGCCGGAACGTGGCACCAGCCGCCCGAATGCGCCGTGATCTGGGGGCAGCGAGACACACCTCAAGGTGGCTACCGTGACCGAATGTCCCCTACGACACCGGACGCTGAGCGATCGCGTCGAGCCGTCACACCCCCGCCTGCACCGAAGGGGTGGTACGTCGACTGGGAAGCAGAGCAGTGGCGCTGGTGGTCCGGGAATTCGTGGACCGAGCACGTACACCCGCGTCATCCCGATGCGCTCGAGACGTACCTCCCGGAAGGTGCGACTGAGACCCGCCTGACGACGGACCTGCGCGGCCGACTCCCGGCACAATCCCTGCTCGAACACCTCGCCGCATCGGACGCCGGCACCGTCGGCACCGCCTCACCTGTGGAGGAACTCCGCTCGTGGTACACCGGCGCGGTCGGCGAGCGGCATGTCGGATGGCTGCTCGAGCAGCTCGGCCCGGAGTGGACCGTGCTCCATTCCGTACCGGTGGGCACGGACGGGAGTGACATCGATCATGTGATCGTCGGTCCGCCGGGGGCATTCACGGTCAACACGAAGCACCATGCCGGCAAGTCGATCTGGGTGGCGGGCAACGTTCTGCAGGTGAACGGCCAGTACCAGCCGTACATCCGCAACGCTGTTCACGAGGCACGGCGTGCCCGACAGCTCCTGGGTCGGGAAAGCGGGCTGACCGTGGAGGTGACGGGAATCATCGTGCTCGTCGGCGCACGTCAGCTGACGATCAAGCAGGAGCCTGATCCGAGCGACGTGCGGATCCGAGTCGTTCGCGACGCTGAACTCCTCGGCGCACTGCAGCAGCGCAGGGCGTACAGCGACGCCCAGGTGCAGCGCATCGTCGAAGCTGCCGTGCGGCCGCAGACGTGGAGTTCACGCCGGCTCGTCGCTTCCGACCCGGCGGCATTGCTCACCGCGTTCTCCTCGCTCGAGCAGCGTCTGAACCAGAGTCGTGCGACGAGCGGATCGCGGCCCCGTGTCAGGCCGGCCGCAGCCGCTCGCCCGTCGCGCACCGCACCGTCCGCCAGCAGTACGAGCCGACGCCGGAAGCTCTGGGTCGAACTCGTTCGGACCGCACTGCTCGTCAGCGCCGCGATCATCGGGCTGAACTACCTCGCGGGCAATCTCGGAGGCGGGCAGTGACATCCGAAGCCGAGGTTCCGAGCCCCGAAGAGTCGATCGCGGTGCTCCACCGTCTGCTCGGCATCTGGCACGCACGTGACGGTGGCGCGAGCATTCCGTGGCTCGATGGGACTCCGATGCCCGGCGTGGCGATCCACGTGCAGGTCGAGCACATCGCCGAACTGACCGCCTCGGTCATCGAGCTGATCCGCAGCGACATCTACCTGTCCACTGCTCCACTCATCAGGCTCAGCCTCGAGTGCGCGGTCAACGCGGTCTGGTGGGCAAGGGATCCTTCGGGGGTTCGCGCTTCGATCCATGAGGCGGCTCGCCACAGCCGTCATCTTGCGAAGGCGATGACGCGCCTGCGACCGGACGCTCCCGCGGACACGGCAGCGATCGATCGGATCCTCAGTGCCAACGCCGACTTCGTGAAGATGGAGGCCCGAGTGTTCGAGCGCCGATGCAGGGCGATTCCCGATGGTCAGCGCCTCTACACGTATTACCGAATTCTCTCCGAGGCATCCCACGGTGGCGTGCCTCTCCTCAGCGAGTACTCCAGAAAGATCCCTGCGACGGTGTCCAACCCTGAGGGCATCGCGCTCGTCCAGCGGCCGCACTACCACCACCTCGAGTTCGCGCTCGGGGCGCAGGTGATCAGCTTCGCGTTGGGGCTCGCCGCGTGGGATTCGGTGCTTCCGTCGCATCCGGATGAGACGGAGCTCTACGAGCTCGCCGACTCGATCGGGCTCGGTGGGATGTTGCGTGGAGCGACCGGGCGAGCCGCGACGGCGTAGCTCTCCGTCCGTGCGGCGATACGAATTCGTGAGTTCAAGGCTGTATATCGGTACCGGATGGTACTCTGGTACCAAGGTATTCAGATGACGACATTCACCCCGATCAAGATTGATCCGGCCACCGACCGACTGGTCAGCGACGCTGCGCACGTGCTCGGAAGAACGAAGAAGGACATCGTCGCCGTCGCCGTCCGTGAGTTCATCGAGGCGCACCAAACGGAGCTGGCTGCCGGCGTCACCGCGACGGCCGATCGCTTGGCGAGGCCCCGTACGGAGCCGCCCCGCACACGCCTCCGCACGCTGCGCTCCCGGCTCAACGCGAATCGCGAAGAACTCGTCGCCGCGCTCGAGGAGCTGGGCGCCTCGAACGTCCGCGTCTTCGGGAGCGTCGCCCGCGGTGACGAGTCGCCGACCAGCGACGTCGACCTGCTCGTCGACCTGGCCGACGACGTCGGTATGTTCGGTCTCGGCACGATGCGCAGCACGGCCGAGCGGATCCTCGACGCCCCGGTCGACATCGTCCCGGCGTCGAGCCTGAAAGCGGATGTCGCTGAGATCGTGCTGCACGAAGCGAGACCCGTGTGAGCCGCTCGTCCCGCGCGCGCCTCGGCGACATCCTGGCCGCGTGCGCCGCAATCGAGGACTACAGCGCCCGATCAGACGACGATCCGATCGTGTTCGACGCGATCCGCATCCGTCTCGTCGAGATCGGAGAAGCCGTCAAGGACCTCGGCGCTTCCGTCACCTCGGCCGAGCCCGACATCCCCTGGGCCGAGATCGTCCGAATGCGGGACCAACTCGCGCACCGCTACTTCGACACCGCGCACAGCATCGTCATGACGACCGCGCGCAGCGACATCCCTCGCCTGAAGGCTGCGGTCGAGCGTTTCCTCGGCGCCGAGCAGGGCGGATAGACCACAGGAGCGCGATCGCGTCGGCCCAGCGCAGGCGAACCGCATGGGCGCTCGCGGTGATGGCTGGGGTGATGCTCGCGGCCATCGAAGGCTACCCTGCCTGGTCGGATGCCGTGGGCGGGCTGTTCGCGGTCTGACCGTGCGAACACCCACGGTGTCGGTCGCGCCCGCGAGAATGACCGCATGACTTCGGTCGCGAACCCGTTTCCGCACCCACCCTGCCCACCCGGGCGGGAGTGGTACGGGAACGGATCGAGTACATGGCACATTCGCCTCATCGCCGCCGCAAGGGCTGCACGCTCTGCAAGCCGCACCAGTGGCGCGGGCAGGGTCAGGCGCGCAAGGCGCCCTTCGCGGTGAACCGTCGGATCGGCGCGAAGCGCCGCTGGAAGCGGCACGACACCGACGAGCGCTGATCACCGGTAGTCGCCCCGCGGACCGACGCGGGGCGACCCCCTCCGATGCGTGGGCGGATCGTCGCGAGCGCGATGCCGTCGGCCCGACGCCGACGCGTGCCTCAGAGGATCCCCTGCGCAGAATCCCCGGTGCGGCCACCGCCCGCGCCGACTAGCGTCGAGGCATGGTCGACCCGATCGTCGCGACGTTCATCATCCTGGGGCTCGCGATGCTCGGGTTCGTGAGCGGCCGGATCCCCATCGCGCTCGTCGCCGTCGGCGTGGCGCTCGCGCTATGGGCGACCGGCGTGATCACCCTCCCCCAGGCGCTCGCCGGCTTCGGCGATCCGACGGTCATCTTCATCGCGACGCTGTTCGTCGTAAGCGAGGCACTCGACGCGACGGGCGTGACCGCGTGGGCGGGCCAACAGGTGATCGGCCGGGCCGGCACCGGCCGACGGCAGCTCACCGTCGTCATCGCCCTGATGGTGGCCGTGTTGAGCGCCTTCATCAGCCTGAACGGCGCCGTGGCCGCGCTGCTGCCCGTGGTCGTCGTGGTCGCCCTCAACGCGGGCATCGCCCCGTCGCGCCTGCTCATCCCGCTCGCCTTCTCGTCTCACGCCGGATCCCTGCTCGCCCTGACCGGCACCCCGGTGAACGTGCTCGTGTCGGATGCCGCTGCAGGAGCCGGCGGCAGGGCATTCGGGTACTTCGAGTTCGCGTTGGCCGGCCTCCCGCTGCTCGCGCTCAGCATCGCGATCCTCGTCGCGTTCGGCGACCGGCTGCTGCCCGACCGGAAGGCCGACCAGCTCACCGACACCGCTCCCGCCGATCCCGACGCCATGGCTCGCGAGTTCCGCCGCAGCTACGACGTGAGCCTCGACACCGGCACCTTCTACACGCCCGACGAGGGGGTCGCCGAGGTGATGATCACCCCGCGCTCGGTGTACATCGGCCGCAAGGTGTTCCCGGGCATGACGACCCTGCGCGAGAACCTGGTGATCATCGCGGTCAAGCGGAACGGCGAACGCCATCCGACGGCAACCGAGAAGGACGACCCGGAAGCGCTGCGCGCCGGCGACTCGCTGCTCGTGCGCGGTCCGTGGGATGCCCTCGAGCGGTACGTGCGACTCCCCGGCGTCATCCCGGTCACCGAGCCGCAGTCGCTGCGCCGGGCCGTGCCGCTCGGGCGCGGCGCGCGGCGCGCCATCGCCGTGCTCGGCGCCATGGTCGTACTGCTCGCCTCGGGACTCGTGCCGCCCGTCGTCGCGGGCCTGGTCGCGGCGGGTGCGCTCGTGCTCCTGCGCGTGCTCGACCTGCCGCAGGTGTGGCGGTCGATCCAGTGGAGCACGGTCGTGCTCATCGCCGGGCTGATCCCCCTGTCGACCGCGTTCATCGAGACCGGCGCCGCCGAGCTCGTGGCCGGCGCGCTGCTCCAGCTCGTCGGCACGGCGAGTCCGCATCTCGCGCTGCTGGCGATCTGCCTGCTCACCCTCGCGCTCGGGCAGGTGATCAGCAACACCGCGACGGTGCTCGTCATGATCCCGATCGCCGTCTCGGTCGCCGCCACCCTGGATGCCTCGGTGCAGCCGTTCATGATGGCGCTGACCGTCGTCGGCGCGGCCGCCTTCTTCACGCCGATCGCGACGCCCGTGAACCTCATGGTGATGGAGCCCGGCGGGTACCGCTTCGGCGACTACTGGCGCCTCGGCATCCCGCTCGCGCTGGCCTACGTGGTCGTCGCGGTGCTGTGGGTCCCGCTCATCTGGCCGTTCTGACCCCGGGACGCCGCGCGGCCGAGCGAGTGCTCGAACCGGTCAACGGCGCACCCGATAGCGCAGGTGCAGCACCCGGTCGCCCCGGATCACCACGTCGGGATCCTCCAACAGGTGCTGCGCCTCGACCGACCCGAAGTAGCGCTTGCCGGACCCGAACACGACGGGCGCGACATCCATTCGCACCTCGTCGACCAGGCCCGCGGCAAGCACCTGGCCGCCCACGTCGCCGGCAGCCACCTCGACCACGCGGTCACCCGCGAGCTCCTGCGCCTTCGCCACGGCCGCCCCGATGCCGTCGACGAAGTGGAACGGCGCCTCGGCATCCCACGCCTCGGGCGGCGGCCGGTGCGTCACGACGATCACGTGGTCGATCCCGCTCGGCGGCGTCCCGTCCCAGCCGTCCGTCAGGTCGAAGACGTGGCGGCCGGCGATCGTCACCCCGATCTCGTCCCAGTACGGCCGGACGTAGTCGAACGATGCCTGCGACACCGTCAATACGCCGCTCTCGTCCAACGGCACGTCGCCGCTGGTCAACCAGTCGAACAGCGGACCGGGCTGGTCGTGCTCGTCCGCGATGAAGCCGTCCACCGACACCGAGGCGTACATGACCACCTTGCCCACGGGATCCTCCTCTGGTTCGGGGTGGGAGATCGATCGGGCCGACCGCACCGGGTCAGGACGCCGCAGGGAGCCGACTCTGCGAGCGGAACGCGTCGATGTCGCGCCGTGCCAGCTGCACGGCCTCGCTCGCGAGGGACGCGACCCGCTGCGCCATCGCGAGCAGCCGCGCGCCGTGGTCCGCGTCGATCGCGGCGACGGTCTCGGTGGGGCTGCCGAGGCAGTGAGCCAGGTCGATCCGGGTGCGCTCCGACTCGGCCAGACGCGCCAGGGCCTCGGCGCCGATCCAGCCGGGGTGGCCGGCGATCGCGTCGCGGGCGGCGTCGAGCCGGTGGTCGGCGTCCTCGATCGCGTGGTGCATGTGGTGCGCGCCGCGCACGGGGCGCACGGGCTGAGTCGGGCGGCTCGCGCGCTCGCGGACCGATGCCAGCGCGGCATCCAGCGCCGCCCGCGCCTCGCGCACCCGGTTCAGGTGGGCGAACGGGTCGGTGTTGACGCCGGCGCCAGGGAGGTCGGCGAGCGCCGCTTGCAGCTCGGCGATCGCCTCGGCGACCCTGCGGGCGTGCGGCTCGACGGGCGCCGCGGCAAGCTCCCGGCGCGCGCCCTCGACGGTCGTGGCCAGCGCGGCCTCCGCCCGGAGCAGCTCGACCTCGAAGTCGTCCACGGCGTCGAGCAGGGTCGCGGCGCTACGCACCGAGGCAGCGGATGCCTCGAGCGCGACGCTCGCCGGCTCGAACTGTCCGGCGGCCCGCCGCCGCACGGCGACCCCGAGGCTGTGCTCGGCGAACCCGATCAGCTGCTCGGCCTCGGCCGGGTTCGCCGCGACCGGCGCGAGCGCCTCGCGGGCGTAGCGGACGGCGAGCCGGCCGATCGTGTCGCGCGCGTGCGGGATGCGGACGCGCAGGCGCTCCGCGTCGGCCCGCACGCCGGCGAAGACCTCGGGTGCGCGCCGCACGCGTGCGACCCGGTCGGCGAGCGCGGCGGCCTGCTGGTCGAGCACCTCCTCGACCTCGGCGCACAACTCGACCACCCGCGCGGCGCGGGTGCGCACCTCGTCGGCCGTGCCGGGGACCGCGTCACCGTTGCGGCGGTTCAGCCGGAACGCCTCGTTCAGCCGAACTCGCGCGGCGACGAGCGCCTCGCCGAGCGGCGCGGTCGCGTCGGCCCCGAGCTCCGCCTCGGCGAAGGCGAGCTCCTCGGCGGCGGCGCGGATGCGCTCATCGGCGGCGAACAGGGCCGATGCGGCCCGCTTCGCCGGAGCGGCGTCGCGGACCTCGAGTTCACGCGCCTCGCGGAGGCGCCGGAACCGGAATCCGGCCATAGTCCATGGTAGGCGCGCTGATCTGGGCGCGCCATGGAAGTCGGCGTGCCGATCGCGAAGCCAGACCAGAGGCAGCGGATGCGGCGCACAGGCCACGCGGCATCCGCTCGCCGTCGACGTCAGTCGAAGATGCCGTCGAGGATGCTGCCGATGACGAGGCCGCCGAGGATGCCGCCCATCATGTCGCCGCCGCCGCCGCGACGCCCGCCGCCCCAGCCCTGACCGGGGCCGCCCCACTGGTCGGGCCCCTGCGGCCGCGACGAGTCGATGTCGCGCCGCGCGAGCTGCAGGGCCTCGCCCGCGAGGTACGCGGCACGGCGGGCCATGCCCATCGCCTGCTCGCGGTGGTCCTCGTCGATCATGGTGGCGGTCGCCGCGGGCGTGCCGAGGAAGTGGTCGAGGTCGAGGCGGATGCGCTCGGCCTCGGCGAGCCGGGTGCGGGCGTCGGCGCCGATCCATCCGCGGTGCCCGGCGATGACGTCGCGGGCGACGGCGAGCTGCCGGTCGGCGTCGTCGATGGCGTGGTGCACGTGGTCGAGCGGCGGGATGGGGCGCGCCGCGCGTTCGCGAGCGGCGGCGATCGCGGCATCCAGCCCCGAATTCGCCTCGCGCAGGCGATCGAGGTGCGTGAACGGGTCGGTGTTGACGCCCGCCGGCGGCAGGTTCGCGAGGGCCGCCTGCAGCTCGGCGATGGCCTTCGCGACGCCGGGATTGTGCGGCTCCCTCAGCGCGACGGCGATGTCGCCGCGGGAGTCCTCGACGATCGCCGCGAGCGTCGACTCGGCCCGCAGCGCCTCGACCTCGAAGGTCTCCACGGCGTCGAGCAGGGTCGCGGCGCGCCGCACCGATTCAGCGGATGCCTCGAGCGCGAGGTTCGCCTGCTCCCGCTGCCCCGCCGCACGCCGCCGCTCGGCGACGCCAACGCCGTGCTCGGCGAAGCCGAGGAGCTGCTCGGCCTCGGCCGGGTTCGCCTCGACCTGGGCGAGCGCCTCGGGCGCGTAGCGGGCCGCGAGCCGGTCGACGGTCTCGCGGGCCTGCGGGATGCGCTCGCGGAGGAGCGTGACATCCCCACGGATGCCGGCGATGATCTCGGGAGCTCGCCGGGCCCGTGCGATGCGCTCGGCGAGCGCGGAGGTCTGGTCGTCGAGCACGTCCTCGGCCCACTCGCACAGCTGCACGATGCGCGCGTTGCGCGTGCGCAGCTCTTCGCGGGTGTCGGGGATCTCGTCGTGGTTCAGCTGGTGCAGGTGGAACGCCTCGCTGAGGTGCGTGCGGACGGTCGTGAGCGCCTGGGTCAGCGGCTTCGTCGCGTCGGCGCCGAGCTCGGCCTCGGCGAACACGAGCTCGTCGGAGGTCACACGGATGCGCTCATCGGCGGCGACCAGGGCGGACCGGGCGCGCTTGGCCAGGTCGGCGTCCTGCGCGTCGAGCTCCTGCTGCTCTTCCCGTTTGCGCTTGCCCCAGAACCCGGCCATGTGACGATCCTACGGTCGGCGGAGCGGGGGCTGCTGGGAGGGCGCTGCCTGAAGCGGCGGACCGCGGCTAGACCGTGCCCTCCGGCGGCCACACCCCGATGATGAGGCCCATCACGGCCACCGTGACGAGCTCGTGCCCGATGTTCATCGTGGTGAGCGCCGAGGGCCGGCCTTCGAACGCGTCGTGCGTGATGAACCGCGCCGCGGTGAAGCCCGCCCACAGGATGAACGCGGTGAACATCGCCGCCATCAGGTAGCTGCCGCCGTAGAAGTGCCACGCGATCGTCGACGCGCCCGCGAGCACCCACGCGGTCACGAAGCTGACGAGCACGGTGACCACGATCGGGCCGACGGCGCTCGAACCCGGCCGGTCCATGTCGACGTTCGCGAGCTTCGACCAGCGCGTGCCGAACACGCCCTTCGCGTACCAGATCGTGCCGACGACCATGCTCGACAGCGTCGCCAGCAGCACCGCCCAGTAGTTGATCTCGGGAACCGTCATCTCCGCCTCCTCGCCGCGACCGAGGCCGCTTGCCCAGGCGCTGCAGTCCGCAGCGCACGAGGTGTTGCTGGCCGCGAGCGTACTCCTCCCGCGGTGCTCGTGGGGGCGCAGCGCGCCGGATGCCGCGTGCCGCGCCGTGCCGCGGCATCCGCTCTAGGCTCTGGTCAGGGGTGCCCGATGACCAGACGGATGCCGAAGGCGCTGTACGAGCGCGAACTGCGCGCCTTGCAGGCGCAGCTCGTCGACATGCAGGCGTGGGTGCAGCAGACCGGCGCCCGGGTCGTGGTGATCTTCGAGGGGCGGGATGCCGCGGGCAAGGGCTCCGCGATCAAGCGCGTCAGCGAGTACCTGAATCCGCGCGTCACCCGCATCGTCGCGCTGCCCACGCCGAGCGAGCGCGACAAGACCCGGTGGTACTTCCAGCGGTACGTGCCGCACCTGCCGGCGGCGGGCGAGATGGTGCTCATGGACCGCTCCTGGTACAACCGCGCCGGCGTCGAACGCGTCATGGGGTACTGCACGAACGAGGAGTACCAGCGGTTCCTTCGGCAGGCGCCGATCTTCGAGCGGATGCTGGTCGAAGACGGCATCATCCTGCTGAAGTACTGGTTCAGCGTGTCCGACGTGGTGCAGGAGGAGCGGTTCCGCTCGCGGCTCGAGGACCCGATGCGGCGCTGGAAGCTCAGCCCCAACGACGTGATGTCGATCACGAAGTGGGAGGACTACTCGCGCGCGAAGGACACCATGTTCGTGCACACCGACATCGCCGAGGCACCCTGGTACGAGGTCGAGAGCGACGACAAGCGCGCCTCGCGGATCAACATGATCTCCCACCTGCTCTCGAAGGTGCCGTGGGAGCCCGTCGAGTGGGAGCCGATCGTGATCCCGCCGCGGCCGCCTGCCGGTGGGTACGAGCGCCCGCCCCGGGCGTGGACGAACTCGGTGCCGGATGTCGCGGCCGAGCTCGTGCGGCGGCACGCGGCGGGCGGTGCGAGCGGCGCTGGCAGCTGACGCGCTGCCCTGCGCTGCCGCCCGCTAACGGTCCGCTTCGGCGACCGGCATCCGGCATCCGGCATCCGGCATCCGGCATCCGGCATCCGGCATCCGGCATCCGGCATCCGGCATCCGAGCAGGGTCTCGCCCGCGATCTCGGTACCGAAGTACCGAAGTACCGGACCACCGCGCCGACGCGACTCGTTCACGCGCGCTCGCGGGGCGCGCGCCGGCAGCGCCGCGATGCCCAGGCTCCCGACGGGGAGCCAGGCGAGTGCCGCGCCGACCGCGATGCCGAGGTTGAACACACCGGGATGAGCGCGCCCGCGAAGCCGCGGTGCGGTCCGAGCGGGCCGCGGCCCGCGGCTGATGTCCCGCGGCTCGGCGGCCGGAGGCGGCTGAGCACGTCGGATGGCTGCGCCCGCGAGCTCGGGATGTCGGACGCCCTCCGTAGGTTCGGACCATGACGGCTCCGGTGCCCTTCGAGATCCACGTCGACGACGAGGTGCTTGACGACCTGCGCGCTCGGCTCCGGCGTGCACGGCTGCTCGACGACTCGCCACGGCGACCGTCCTCCGGCATGACCACGGCCTACCTCCGCGAGCTCGTCGACACCTGGATCGACTGGGACTGGCGCGCCCGCGAAGCGTGGCTGAACCGGCATCCGCAGTTCATCGCGCAGATCGACGACGCGAACGTGCACTTCGTGCACCAGCGCTCGGAGCATCCGGACGCGCCCGCGCTACTCGTGATGCACGGGTGGCCCCACACGTTCGCGATGCAGCTCGACTTCGCCGACCGGCTGCCCGACGTGCACGTCGTCGTCGCGAGCCTCCCGGGATTCGCGTTCTCGGCGCCGTACGCCGACGGCCCGATGACCGAGCACCGCATCGCGGCCACCATGCACCGGCTCATGACCGAGGTGCTCGGCTACGGGCGCTACGTCACCTACGGAGAGGATGTCACCGCGAACGTCAGCGACCTCATCGCCGCCAGCTATCCCGAGCACGTCGCGGGCATCGCCGCGACGCACGCGCACTTCCCCACGATCGCCGAGCGCGAGGCGCTCACCGACCCGGCCGAGGTGGCGTTCTTCGCTGCCCTCGCCGAGAAGCACGGCACGGACGGCGCGTACGGCCACGTGCAGGCGACGCGCCCGGACACGCTCGCGGTCGCTCTGAACGACTCCCCCGCGGGCCTGCTCGCCTGGATCGCCGAGAAGCTCGTCGAGTGGAGCGACACTCCGCCCGGCGATCCGTCGGCCGTGGAACGGCGCATCTCGCGCGACCGCATCCTCACCGAGGCGATGATCTACTGGGTCACCCAGTCGATCCAGTCGTCCTTCCGTCCGTACTACGAGGGAGCCGACACCCCGGATCCGATCCCTGCGACCGACGTGCCCGCCGCGGTCTGGGTGCAGCGGCACGAGGGCGACTATCCCGAGTCGCTCGCCCGCGCGCACTACCGAGACCTGCGGTGGTTCGACCGACTCGACGAGGGCGGTCACTTCGCGGCGGCCGAAGTGCCGGAGGACCTCGCCGACCGGATGCGGCGCTTCCTCGCCATGCTCGACTGATCGGCGCCGCGCCGTGCTGGTGGCCGCGGCTCAGTCGGGGCCGGCAGTGCCGTGCGCCTCACCGGCGCGTGCGACATGCGGATGCCACGGCCGCGGCATCCGTGCTGTCAACCGCCTGCCGCCCCACCGGGCCGCGTGCGAGCGTGGAGCAAACGGAAGGAGACACCGTGACCGACATCTCGACGGGCTTCCAGGACCCGGGCGACAACAAGGACGCCGACCGCGACCGCATCCCCATGACGCAGGTGGATGACGAGGAGGTCGCCAAGCACCGCACGACGACGGATGACGCGCCCTCGGGCGAGGGCACCGGGATCGGCGGCGAGCCGACGCGGCTGCCCGCCGACGACGAGGACTGACCGATTCGCGTGAAGGGGAGGGGCATCCGCCGGATGCCCCTCCCCCTCGATCAGCCGCGAGTCCGCCGAGCGCGACCGGTCAGTCGCCCTTCACGTTGACGATCTGCCGCAGCGTGTGCCGGATCGACACCAGCGACGCGGCATCCGCCATCACCCGGTCGATCGGCTTGTACGCGGCAGGGATCTCGTCGATGAAGGCGTCGGTGTCGCGGAACTCGATGCCGACCATCGCCTCCCGCAGCTGCTCGTGCGTGAACGTCGCCCGAGCCTTCGTGCGCGAGTAGTGCCGACCCGCACCGTGCGGCGACGAGTTCAGCGACATCGGGTGCCCGAGGCCCTCCACCACGTACGACGCGGTGCCCATCGAGCCCGGGATGAGCCCCGGCCGACCTGCGTCGGCCCTGATGGCGCCCTTCCGCGACACCCACACCCGCTTGCCGAAGTGCTCTTCGCTCTCGGTGAAGTTGTGGTGGCAGTTGATCCGCTCCCGCTCCTCCACCGGCACGCCGACCCACTCCGAGACCTGCCGGATGACCCGGTCCATCATCTCCTCGCGGTTCAGCAGCGCGAAGTGCTGCGCCCACTTGAGCTCGGCGATGTACCGCGTGAACTCCGGCGTGCCCTCGACGAGGTAGGCGAGGTCACGGTCGGGCAGCTCGATCCACCACTTCCGGCACAGCTCCTGCGCGACCCGGATGTGGTGCTGGGCGATCTTGTTGCCCACGCCCCGGCTTCCGGAGTGCAGGAACAGCCACACGTCATCCGTCTCGTCGAGGGAGACCTCGATGAAGTGGTTGCCGCTGCCGAGCGAGCCGAGCTGCTGCCGCCAGTTGCCGGCGTACCGCGCGGGGTCGAACCCCTTGGCCTCGGCGAGCGCCTCGAGCTCGGCGATGCGGGGCTCGGCGGTCGCGACGACCTTGCGGTTCGCCTTGCCCGCCGACAGCGGGATAGCGCGCTCGATCTGCTCTCGGACGACCTTGCGGTCGGCGGGCAGGTCGGCGGCGGTGAACTGGGTCCTGACGGCGATCATGCCGCAGCCGATGTCGACGCCGACCGCCGCCGGCATGATGGCGCCGAGCGTCGGGATGACGGACCCCACCGTGGCGCCGAGGCCCAGGTGCGCGTCGGGCATCAGCGCGAGGTGCGGGTAGATGAACGGCATCGTCGACGAGGTGCGGGCCTGCTCGACGGTCTTCTCGTCGATCAGGCTCGCCCACGACACGAGCCGTGCGGAGAGCTTCTCCATGTTCCTTTCCTGTCTGGTTGCGTTGCGATCGATTCGGATCGCGGAGCCCGAGGGCTCCCGTCGCGCGCAGACAGAAGAACACCCCGGGCCTCGGATGGCACGGGGTGACGGGATTCGCGGCGGAAGCCGCGGCGTCAGCGTGCCGGGTCGAGCACCTGCTCGAGATTGCGAAGCAGGCCGATGACGGGGCGCTTCGCGGGCTCGATGAAGGACTGGCGATTCGTGCGCTGCAGGTACACGGCTCGTCCTTCCTCGTGCAGGTCTCCGGGATCGCTGCGCGGGATGCGCAGCCTTGCGACCCTAGCGGTCGGCCGGGATCGCCGTCAACGCGACCCGCGATCCGCGACCGGCGGCGCCGACACCGACGCGCGCGAAATGAGCTTCGTCTCGAGGGTGTGGCGCGAGCGCGGCGTGGTCTTGCCGTCGATGAGGGAGAGCAGGGTCGCCGCGGCCGTCTTGCCGAGTTCGTGCATGGGCTGCTCGATCATCGTCAGCGGCGGATCCATGACCGCGGCCCACGAGCTGTCGTCGAAGCCGATGAGCGACACGTCGGCCGGGTAAGCGAGGCCCGCGGCGCGCACCGCGCGCAGCGACCCGGTCATGGCGTCGGTCTCGGTGCAGAACACCGCGGTCGCCCGCTCGGGCAGCGCCAGCATGCGCGTCACCTCGTCGGTGGCCCGCGACTCGGTCTTCTCGCCGACCATCACCAGGTCGGGGTCGAAGGGGATCCCCGCGTCGTCGAGCGCGTCGAGGTAGCCGCGGAGGCGTTCCGCGTCGGTCCAGAGGTTGCGGGATGCCGCGGCGAGCAGCTCGCGACGGGTCGCCGGCCGCCCCTCGGTCGTGGGGCCCCAGACGAAGCCGATGCGGGTATGGCCCGCCCGGATCAGGGAATCGACGGCCTCGCGGGCCGCCTCGCGGTTGTCGATCACGACCGCATCGAGGTCGAGGTGCGAGACCTCGCGGTCGACGAGCACCACGGGGATGCCGCGCTCGATCGCCGCCGTCAGGTGCGCGACATCCGCTCGCTCGACCGCCGCCGAGGCGACGATGACGCCGTCGACGCGCTTGTCGATGAGCACGTTCATGGCGGCGATCTCCTCGCTGAGCGACTCGTGCGTGCTCAGCACGATCGTGTCGAAGCCGCGCTCCCGCGACGTGTCGGAGATGCCGCGGACCACGCCGGCGAAGAACGGGTTGCCGATGTCGGCGACGATGACGCCGAGCGTGTGCGTGACGCCCGTCGACATGCTGCGCGCGAGCGCGTTCGCCCGGTAGCCCAGCTGCTCGGCCGCGGCGAGCACGCGCTCGCGGAGCTCGGGGCTCACGTAGCCGTAGCCGCCGAGCGTGCGGGCGGCGGTCGCGCGGCCGACGCCGGCGGTCGCGGCGACCTCGGAGATGGTGGGCGGGCTGGGTGTTCGCTCGCGTTCCGCCATGCTCCCGTGCCGCCCTTTCACCCGTGCGCCTCGACTGTCGCCATGGTAGCCGCGACGGGCTCGGCGGCGAGGGTGACGGGAGGGCCGGACGGACGGGCGCGACCGAACGCGCCCTCGACGAAGCACTGGTCGTACGCGGCGTCCGCCCCGGCGGCGAGCGCGGCCGCGAGTCGGTCACGCGACGGCGGCGAGGCGCGCGTCCATCCGCTGCCGAGCAGCGAGACGACGAACCCCGCCAGGAACGCATCCCCGCAGCCCATGGTGTCGACGATCGTGGCCGGGTCCTCGACGAGCCGCGCCGGCGCGGCGACGGTCAGCGTGCCGTCGGTGACGACGGCGCCGTCCGTACCCCGGGTCGCGAGGGCGACGGATGCCCCGCGGTCGACGGCCCGCGCGAGGAGCGCCTCCGTCTCGTCGAGCCCGAGGTGCGAGCACGACAGCAGCACCAGGTCGGCGTGCGGCGCCACCAGGTCGAGGTAGGCGTCGGTCCGGAACTCGTCCTCGCTCGACAGGTCGAACGACACGAGCGCACCGGTGCCCGCGAGCTTCGGCAGCTGCGACTCGCTGCGCGAGTACACGCTCGAGTGCACGAGGTCGAAGCCCGCCGCGTAGGCGAGGAGGTCGTCGTCGAGCTCGAGCGGCGAGCGGACGGTGACGCCGCCGCCGTTCCAGCCGAGGAACGTGCGCTCGCCGTCCTCGACGCGCAGGGTCGACACCCCGCTCTCCCCCGCCCGGACGACGCACCGGCCGACGTCGACACCCTCCGCCGCGATCGCCTCCCGCAGCAGCGCGCCCGCCTCGTCGTCGCCGAAGACGCCGAGGTAGCCGGCGTCGGCGCCGAGGCGGTGGGCGAACACGGCGACGTTGACGCTGTTGCCGCCGGGGTAGTCGAGGCCGCGGTCGAGGAAGCGATCGACGATGTTGTCGCCGAAGCCGAGTACGCGCATGTGCGTCTCCTGAGGACGGGGTGGTCGAGGGGTGGTCGAGGTCGACGGATGCCTCGCGGCGCGGTCACCGGCCACGAGGCATCCGTCGGCGCGGCTCAGTAGTCGAGCACGCGGTAGTAGCGACGCAGGTCGAGGGAGTGCTCGCGCACCCGCTCGAGGTGCTTCGACACCCGGCCCATGACCGTGTCGAGCACCAGCGGCGCCAGGAGCCCGCGGAACTCGGGGCTGATGCCCTCGAGCGGGTAGTCCTTCGTGTCGAACACGGTCACGTCCTTCGAGATGCGCTTGGCGAACCGCTCGACGCGGTCGGTGAGCGCGCGGGTCTCGTCCTCGCCCTGGAAGACGATGACGCTCGTGTCCTCCTCGAGCAGCTCGAGCGAGCCGTGGAAGAACTCGGCGCTGTGCACGCGCGTGGTGCGCAGCCACTGCATCTCCTCGAGGATGCACATCGAGTAGAGGTAGGTGAAGCCCCACAGGTTCCCGCCGCCGACGAGGAAGTGGTAGTCGGTGCCGGCGTGCGCCTCGGCGAAGGCGGATGCCGCGGGCTCGGCCTGCTCGGCGACCTGCACGAGCACGTCGGGCAGCACCTGCAGCTCGTCGGCGAACCGCTCGTAGCCCTCGAACTCGCCGCGCTCCGAGAGCAGGCGGGTCATGAACAGGAGCATCTGCATGTCGAACGGCCAGGTCTTCGGCTCCGACACGAGTGCGATGTCGACCGCCTGCGCGATGGGCGACTCGGGGTAGCCCGTGAAGCCGATCGTGGTCACGCCGCGCTGCTTGCAGTACTCGATCGCGCGCAGGCTGTCGTCGGTGGTGCCCGAGACGGACGTGAAGATCGCGACGGAGTCGGCGCCGAGCGTCGCGTCGCCGGACTCGATGAGCTCGGCGGCGATGACCGCGCGCACCGGCAGCGTCGAGCTGCGGCGGGCGAGGTGCTCGTACGGCCACATCGCGGCGTACGTGCCGCCGGCGCCGATGAGGAAGAGGTTGGCGAAGCCCTCGGCGCGGAGGCGGTCGACGACCTCCTCGATCTGCGGGCGGAGCGCGACGGCGCTGGCCGTCTGCGCTCGGAAGGTGGTCTCGTCGAAGCCGAGCAGCGTGGTCTCGAGCATGGTGGTCCTTTCGATGCGGAACCGGCAGGTCGTCGTGATCTGGTACCGGTATCAGGTCGGCATCATGCTGACATACGCCGTTCGGGGCGTCAACAACATCGGCGAGTCCGGCAAGGGTCACACATCGTCGTAATCCCCTGTGATCGGCGCTTTTTATGTGCATATATCGCCCAGTCGCGCCCGCAACCCCGTTACGGCGATGTATCGATCGCGATTCGCGCGAGAAAAACTCTGGTACCGGTATCAGATTCTGTGTAAAGTCATGCCCCACCAAGCAAGTCCGCGTCACACCTCGATCCAACGGCGGGTCGCCGGAGCGTCCACCTCCGGTCTGGTCCGACCTTCGCCTCGACCAAAAGGAAGACCATGCACGCACCGAGAATCACCGCAGTCACCGCCCTCGCCGCGGCATCCGCGCTCGCTCTCGCCGGATGCGCCGGAGGCAACGCCGCCCCGGCTGCCGACATCAACGCCGAGCCGGAGTACGCCGGCACCCTCAGCATCCTCACGAAGTTCGGCGGCGACCCGCTCGGCCCGTACTTCGAGACCCTCGCGGCGGAGTACGAGGAGCTCCACCCCGACGTGACCGTCGAGCTCATCCAGGAGACCGACCAGAGCGTCAAGGACAAGACGAAGACGCTCACCGCATCCGGCGCCCTGCCCGACATCTACTTCACCTGGACCGGCAACTGGGCGCAGAACTTCATCGACGGCGGCCTCGCCGCCGACCTGACCGAGGTCATCGCCCCCGGCACCGAGTGGGGCGACACCTTCGGCGAGGCCCCGCTCAGCGCCTTCGAGGTGGACGGGAAGTACTACGGCATCCCGCTTTACAACAACGGCAAGTTCATGGGCTACAACACCGCGATCTTCGAGGAGGTCGGCATCGAGGTCCCCACCACGTTCGAGGAGCTCATCGAGAGCTGCGCGCCCCTCCGCGCCGCCGGCTACGAGCCGATCGCGTTCGGCAACAAGGACGGCTGGCCGGCCCTGCACTACCTGCAGCAGCTCTTCGCGTACAACGTGCCCGCCGACGTGCTGCAGGACGACTTCTCGCCCGCGACCGCGACCCTCGACCACCCGGGCTACGTCGCCTCGCTCGAGCAGTTCAAGACGCTCGTCGACGAGTGCACCGACACCGGCACGGGCACGAACGGCGTGCTCTACACGACCGCGCAGGAAGCGCTCGCCGGCGGTCGGGCCGCGATGTACTACCAGGAGATCCTCGAGTTCGACACCGTCACGGCCGAGGGAAACACCCTCACGCCGGAGGAGTTCGGCATCTTCCCGCTGCCCGTCCCCGAGGGCGCGGAGGGCGACCCCGAGGCGATCGAGGGTTCTCCCGAGGGCTACCTCATCAACGCCAGGTCGCCCCGCGCCGCCCTCGCGGTGGACTTCATGAAGTTCGCCACCACCCTCGAGAACGCCACGACCCTCTCGTCGCCGCCCTACGGCCAGCCGAGCACCGTGGTCGGCGCGGTCACCCCCGAGACGTCGAGCGTCGCCGTCTACGACGGCATCACCAAGGTGAACGAGGCCTCCGACCTCGTCATCTGGCTCGACACCGTGACCGTGCCCGAGGTCGCCGACGCCTGGCTCGCCGGCGGCGAGGCCCTCATCAGCGGCGGCTCGACGCCCGAGCAGATCCTCGAGAGCGTGCGGAATGCTTCTGACGCAGCCCAGTGAGCGCGTCGGCGCGGTGCCGGTGGCACAGGCCGCCGGCACCCCGCCGGGCCGCCGCGTCCGACTCCCGCGCCGCGGCATCCGTCGCCTCGCCGGCCTGGCATGGATCCTGCCGGCGCTGGTGGTCCTCGCCGTCTTCGTGTACCTGCCGCTCGTGCAGAACCTCGGGTTCTCCACGATGGAGTGGGACATCTACAGCGGCAGCCAGGAGTTCATCGGGGCCGACAACTACGCCAAGCTCGTGCGCGACCCGATCTTCTGGTCGTCGCTCGGCAACAACGTGCTCTACGCGGTGATCTCGCTCGCCTTCCAGGTGTTCGGCGCGATCGTGCTCGCCGCGATCATCGAGGGCATCCGCAGCGACCGCTGGCGCCGCAGCCTGCGCGCGATCTACTTCGTGCCGTCCGCGATCTCGCTCACCGTCGCCGGGCTCCTCTTCTACTTCATCTACGAACCCAACCTCGGGCTGCTCAACCACGTGCTCGAGCAGATCGGCCTGGCCGCGTGGGCGCAGCCGTGGCTCGGACAGGAGAGCACCGCCATGGTCGCCGTCATCGCCATGAGCCAGTGGCAGGGATTCGGCTACTCGACGCTGCTCTTCGCGGTCGCGATCCAGCGGATCCCCTCCGAGCTCTACGAGGCCGCCGCGATCGACGGCATCGGCACGATCCGCCGCTTCTTCACGATCACCCTGCCCCTCGTGCGCGAGATGACCGGGCTCATGATCATCGTCACCATCTCGGGCGCGTTCCAGGTCTTCAACGAGGTCATGGTCATGACCTCGGGCGGCCCGAACAACTCCACCCAGGTGCTCGGCACGTGGCTCTACCGCAACGGGTTCGTGCGCAACGACTTCGGCTACGCCGCGGCCACCGCGACCGTCATCTTCGTCGTCACGCTCGCGATCGCGCTCGTGCAGCTCTGGATCAACCGCCGCAGAAGGGTGGAATGGTGACCCGTCTCTCGTTCGCCGGCACGGTCGGTCGCGTCTTCGTCTGGAGCTTCCTGCTCTGCCTCGTCGTGGTCGTCGTCTACCCGCTCACCTGGATGGTGCTGAACGGCTTCAAGACCAACGCCGAGCTGTTCGGCAACCCGTTCGCGCTGCCGCTGCAGTGGGGCTGGGACAACTACGCGGCCGCATGGAACCGCGGCGTCAGCAACTACCTCACGACGAGCATCCTCGTCACGGTCACCTCGACGATCGCGACCGTGTTCATCAGCGCCTGGGCGGCCTACGGCCTCACCCGGGTGAACATCCCGCTGTCGCGGACGTGGGCGGCCGTCATCCTCGGCGGGCTCATGCTCGCCCCGACCGTCGCGCTCGTGCCGCTCGTGAAGATGTTCCAGTCGATGGGCCTGTACAACACCTTCTGGGCGCTGCTCATCCTGTACACCGCGTTCCGCATCCCGTTCACGACGTTCCTCATCCGGGCGTACATGATCGACCTCCCCCGCGAGGTCGACGAGGCGGCCGAGGTCGACGGCGCCAGCCGGTGGACCGCGTTCTGGCGCGTCATCCTGCCCATGTGCCGGCCGATCATCATCTCGGTCGTGATCCTGCACATCCTCTTCGCCTGGAACGAGTACCTGTTCGCGATGGTCTTCACGAGCGGCACCGAGATGCAGACGCTCCCGGTGGGACTCACGAGCCTCATGAGCAAGCACGGCACCGACTACCCGGTCGTGTTCGCCGGCATGGTCATCGCCGCGCTGCCCGTCGTCGTGCTGTTCTTCGCCTGCCAGCGGTACTTCATCAAGGGCCTCGCCGACGGGATCGGCAAGTGAGCGGCATCCGCCTCGACCGGATCACCGGGTCGAACTTCTCGTACCAGCACCTGCCGTTCGACCGGTTCCTCGACGACATGGTCGACCTCGGCCGCGAACGCGTCGAACTCTGGGGCATCGCGCCGCACCTGCACGTGCCGCACGTGAGCGCCGAGGAGGCCCGCGGCATCCGTCGCCGGCTCGCCGATCGCGGCCTCGCGGTGCAGTGCCTGACGCCCGAGCAGGTGATCTACCCCGTGAACGTCGCCTCGCCCGTGCCGTGGCTGCGGGCGTCGAGCATCGCGATGTTCCGCCGCGCGGCCGAGCTGTGCGGCGAACTCGGGTCGCCCATGCTGTTCCTGACGCCCGGGCGGGGCTTCGAAGACGAGTCGACGGATGTCGCGTGGCGGCGTTCGGTCGACGCGATCGGCGAGATCGCCGCCTATGCCGCCACGCTCGGGCTCGAGTGCGTGCTCGAACCGCTGCAGCGGGTCGAGTCGAACCTCGTCAACGACGCCGCCACCCTGGCGCGCATGCTCGACGAGGTCGACGCGCCCAACCTCGGGGCGGCGCTCGACACCGTCGCGATGGCCGTCGCGGGCGACACCGTCGACGACTACTTCGACGCCCTGGGCGGTCGGATCCGCCACGTGCACCTCGTCGACGGCACGCCGGCCGGGCACCTCGCCTGGGGCGACGGCGACCTGCCGCTCGGCGAGATCCTCGCCGCCCTCGCCCGCCGCGGCTACGGCGGCTTCGCCACGTTCGAGCTCTTCGGCGACGGCACCTACGCGTTCGACCCGCGACCCGCACTCGAGCAGTGCCTCGCCGCCGTGGAGCGCGAGCTCGCGGCGCGTTCCGCCGCCTGACCTCGCGGCGCCGCGCCATCCGGGCGGCACCGCCACGACCCCACCACCACGAAAGGACCACCATGCTGAACTTCGACGAGGCCCGCTTCCTCGGCATCCAGGCCGGCGCCGTCGCGCTCGCCGGCCCCATCGACGCGTTCATCCGCGAACGCCTCGACGCCGGGGCTGCGAACGTCTTCTTCCTCGGCTCGGGCGGTGCCGGGATCCTCATGCAGCCGGCGGTGCGGCTGCTGCAGACCCGGTCCACGTTCCCGACGTTCCACGAGATGCCCGCCGAGCTCGTCGAGACCGGGTCGGTGCACCTCGGCCCCGGCTCGATCGTCGTGATCCCGTCGCTCTCGGGCACGACCGCCGAGAGCATCCGCGTGCTCGAATACGCCCAGGAGCGCGGCGCCACCGTGCTCACCCTCACCGGGCACGCCGACACGCCCCTCGCCGAGCGGGCCGATCGGAACCTCACGACGTTCGCCGCCGACGACACCTCGAGCGAGACGTTCACGGTGCAGTCGCTGCTCATCGCGCTGTCGATCATGCGCGCCCGCGGCGAGTTCGACGACTACGACGCCGTGCTCGCCCAGCTCGCCACCCTGCCGGACGCGCTGCTCGGCGTGAAGCGCTCGTTCGAGCCGCGCGCGGCCGAGCTCGCGCGCGTCATCGCCGGGTCGGACTACCACGTGATCACGGGCGCCGGCGCGAGCTGGCCGGAGGCGTTCTACTACGGCATGTGCATCCTCGAGGAGATGCAGTGGATCCGCACGCGGCCCGTCCACGCCTCGGACTTCTTCCACGGCACGCTCGAGCTGCTCGAGCCGGGCGTGAGCGTCATCGCACTGAAGGGCGAGGATGCCGGCCGCGCCCTCGTCGAGCGGGTCGAGGCGTTCGTGCCGCGCATCACCGACACCCTGCAGGTGATCGACACCGCAGACTTCGAGCTGCTCGGCTTCACCCCGGAGGTGCGCGCGCTCCTGGCGCCCGCGCTGCTCGCGACCGCCCTCGAGCGGCTGAGCGCCCACCTCGAGGTGCTCCGCGACCACCCGCTCACGACGCGCCGCTACTACCGGCAGCTGCAGTACTGAGACCGACCGGGAACGCATGATGCGCGCCTCCCGCGGATCGAGCGGCCTCGTCGTCGCGACGGTCGGCGACAACACGATCGACCGGTACGTCGGCGATGAGTCCGCCCGGTTCGCGGGCGGCAACGCGTTCAACGTCGCCGCGCAGCTCGCGATGCGCGGGGGCACCGTCGCCTACTTCGGTGCCGTGGGCGCCGACGCGCACGCGCGCACGATCACGCGCGGTCTCCATCGCGCCGGGATCGACCCGGCCGGCCTCGTGACGCTGCCCGGGACGACCGCCGTCACGACCATCCGAGTGACCGACGGCGACCGCGTCTTCGAGCACGAGGACTTCGGCGTGACGGCGGACTACTTCCCGAGCGATGCGCAGCTCGAGCGGCTGGCGGGGGCCCGCTGGGTGCACGTCGGCATGCTGCCCCGAGCCGACGAGCTCCGCGCGCAGCTGCGTTGGCGGCGGGACGCCCGCGGCAGCGGGCCGATCGTCAGCCAGGACTGCGCCGTCTCCACGGGCTTCACCGAACTCGACGTCGCCTTCGGGTCGGTCGGCGAGGACGGCGATGCCCGCGCCTGGGCCATCGCCGCCCTCGAGGGCGGCGCCCGGTTCGCGGTCGTGACGCGCGGCGCCGCCGGCGCCGTCGCGACGGACGGCTCGGCGTGGTTCGCGCAGCGCGCGATGCCGACCGACGTCGTCGACACCACCGGCGCCGGCGACGCCTTCATCGCGGGCTACCTCGATGCCCGCGTGGGCGGACTGGGGCAGGAGGTCGCCCTGGAGCGCGGCGCCCGCTGGGCCGCGGCCGCCTGCCGGCACCACGGCGGCTGGCCGGGCGCCTCGGCGTCGGCCGAGAGCGCGGCGCTCGCCGACCACGCCTGAGCGAGCGCGGCGCGGCGCGGCCCGCCCGTCCGGGTCAGATCCACCCCTGCTGCCACGCGATCTCGGCGGCCTCGTGCCGCGAGGCGGCGCCGAGCTTCGTCATCGCCGACGAGAGGTAGTTGCGCACGGTGCCCGGCGCGAGGTGGAGCCGATCGGCGATCTGCACCACGCTCATCGTCGACCGGCTGAAGCGGAGCGTGTCGAGCTCGCGGTCGGTGAGCGGGCAGCGCTCGGCGGTGAGCGCGGTCGCGGCGATCTCCGGGTCGATGTAGCGGCGGCCCGCGGCCACGTCGCGGATGACGTGTGCGAGCTCCTCGGCGGGCGTCGACTTCGGCACGAACCCCGACACGCGAGCCGCGAGCGCGCGGCGCAGCACGCCCGGCCGTGCGTGCCGCGTCACGATCACGACCCGCGTCGGCACCGTCGCGAGGATGCGCGTGGCCGCCTCGATCCCGTCGGCTCCGGGCATCTCGAGGTCGAGCAGGCACACGTCGGGCCGGGTCGCCGCCGCCTGCTCGATCGCCGCGAGGCCGTTGTCGACGCTCGCGACCACCTCGATGTCCGGCTCCAGGCCGAGCAGCGCCGCGAGCGCGCCCCTGATGAGGTGCTCGTCGTCGGCGATGAGCAGACGGATGCCGCCACCCGCCGCGTCCGCGCCGGTGCTCATTCGCCCACCCCGGCCGTGGCGCCGACCGCGACCGGCACGGTCGCCCGGAGCACGAACCGCTCGCCCGTCGCCACAGGCCCCGCGTCGAGGCGTCCGCCGACCGCGGCGAGTCGCTCCCGCAGCCCGGCGAGTCCGCTGCCCGGCACCCGCCGCGCGGCATCCGTCACCGCCCCCTCGGCCGTCGCGCCGTCCCGAGCGGGGTCCGGAGCGGGGTCGGCGACGCCGTCGTTCTCGATCTCGAGCGTCACCCGGCCGTCCGCGGCCGCGAGCGCGAACCGCACGTGCGACGCCTCGCTGTGCCGCAGGATGTTCGTCGTCGCCTCGCGCACCACCGACGCGAGCACGGTCCGCGTCGCGGCATCCGTCGGCAGGTCGCCCACGTGCAGCTCGCACCGTGCCCCCGCGGCGGCGAGCACCTCGCGGGCGTTCTCGAGCTCGTCATCGAGGGCGACCTCGCGGTAGCCGGCGACGAGGCGGCGGGTCTCCTCGAGGGCCTGCTTCGCGATCAGGCGGGTCTCGTGCACGTGCTCGCGCGCGGCATCCGGATCGATCGAGAGGAGCCGCTCGGCGAGCTCGGACTTCAGCGAGATGACCTGCAGGTGGTGGCCCTGGATGTCGTGCAGGTCGGAGGCGAACCGCAGCCGCTCCTGCGCGACCGCGAGCTCGGCGGCCGCGCGGCGGTGACGGTCGAGCTCGACCACGATCTGCCACCACCAGAGGCTCGTGAGGACCATGAACGGCAGCAATGCCGAGTAGAACAGGAGCACGCCGGCGCCCGGCCCGGCGCCCGCCTCGACGCCGCGGCCGATCACTCCCGCCAGCAGCGGATGGCACGCCGTGAGCGCCGCGCCCCCGACGATCAGCGCCCAGCGCGCCGACTTCGGCAGGAGGGCCGCGACCAGGCAGATCGCGACCCACAGCGGCAGCGCGCCGAGCAGCGACCCTCCCGGGGCGACGAGGCCGATCACCCATGCGGCTCCCGCCGGCGCGAGCAGCGCCACCGTCCACCCGGTCGCGGGCAACCCGCCACCGCGGCCGACGCGCAGGAACCACGCGTACCGCACCTGCACCACGACCGACAGGAGCACCGCCACGACGAGCGCCACGGTCTCCGGATCCGCTCCGTCCGCCATCGCCTCGGCGAGCGCGAGCAGGAGGAACCCGTCGAGCAGGATGAGCACGAAGACGATCGAGCTGAGCGTGTAGAGCCAGGTGGCGTGGACTCCGCGGGCGGAGTCGCGTGGTGGAGCCATGCCGCCGAGCGTACGCCCATGACATATGTCACGGTCCTGCGTGCGCGATCGCCCGTCAACCGGTGACGCCGCGACACTGGGCAGGATCGGCGCGCGACGCGAGGCTGGAGGCATGATCGAAGCGCTCCAGGACTTCACCTCCTCCCTCCCCGTCTTCCTCCAGTGGTTCGGGGTCATGCTCGCCGCCGCCATCCCGTTCGTCGAGTCGTACGCCGGCGCCGTCATCGGCGTGCTCGCCGGCCTCAACCCGGTCGTCGCGATCATCGCGGCGATCGTCGGCAACTTCGTCTCCATGGTCGTGGTGGTGCTGAGCGCCCACCGCGTGCGCACCCGCGTCGCCGCCGGCCGCGGGGACGACCTCGACGGCGACCCGGTCGAGGAGTCGCCGCGACGCCGGCGGCTCCGCGAACGGTTCGACCGCTACGGCGTGCCCGGCGTGAGCCTGCTCGGGCAGACGATCCTGCCGAGCCAGATCACCTCCGCGGCGATGGTGTCGTTCGGCGCGTCGAAGAACGCGGTGATCCTCTGGCAGACGATCTCGATCGTCATGTGGGGCGTTGCGTTCGGCGTCCTCGCCACGCTGGGCGTGTCGGTGCTGCGCTGACCCCCGACCGGATGGCCGTCGCGCCGCGCCGTCACCCGCCGAGCGAGCGGCGGGCCACCCGGTACTTCTCGACGAGGCGGAGCTGCGTCTCGTAGTCGAGCCGACGCAGGCGCCAGCGCGCCGTGTTGTCGTCGATGTCGGCGAGCTTCACCCGCCGGGCCGCGTCGTGGGCGCGGATCCGCGCGTAGTACTCCTCGGCCGCGACTCCCGGCGAGCGCGTCAGCAGCCGGACGACCTCGATGACGTCGGGCCGGACCCCGGCCTCGAAGAGCTCCTGCGCGGTCACGGGCGTGTCCTCGAGCACGTCGTGCAGCCAGGCCGCCGCCGCCTCCAGGGGGTGCGTCGCGGGGTCGAACCGCTCGGCCATGCGACCCGGGTGGTCGATGTAGGGCGCGCCGCCCCGGTCGAGCTGCCCGCGGTGCGCGACGAACGCGATGCCCTTCGCGAGCGCGACCTGCTCGACGGCCTCCGTCCCGGCCAGTGCAGGGGGCTCCGCGACGGCGGGCTCGGGCTCGGGGTCGGCGTCGGGTGCGGTCTCGCGCTCGGTGTCGTCGACGGATGCCGCCGGCTCGGACTCGTCGACGGACGCCGCGGGGGCGGCGTGCACGAACGTCGAGCGTCGCGACTCCGAGGCGGTCGTCTCGGCGTCCTCCGTCATGGCCTCCGCGTCATCGTCTCGCTCGGGCTGCGGGTCCTCATCCACGTCGTCTCCGGCCTCCTCCTCCGCCTCCGCGATCGGGTCCCGCCCGCGGACGGGCCGCACGAACCCGAGTTCCGCCTCGAGCTCGCCGAGCTCGCGGTCGTCGAGCTCCAGCAGCGACCGGCCGCCCTCGCTGCTGCGGCGGTCGAACCAGTCGTGGTCGACCTCGTCCATCCGCACGCCGTCGCGCGTGGTGAAGTAGCGGCGGCGCGCGCCATCCGTCACCGCGATGATGACCGCGTCGAACTCGCCGCTCGGCTCGACGCTGCTGAGGAAGTACCGGCGCCGGTCGACGACCGACCGGCGGGCGGGCACGCTCGGCACCTCGATCGGCTGCGCGTGCGCGCCGGTCCGGCCTTCGGCGTGCGACGGCGTCACCGGCGCGCGCACGTCCGCGGGCGCGCCCGGTGTCGGGGCGAGGTCGTCGTCGGCGAGGTCGGTCATCCGGACTCCTGGTGGCAGCGGGGGTGTGCGGAGCGGAGGGGTGGGAAGCGGATCGGGGTGGCGGGATGGGGGCCCGCAGGAGCGATGCTACGACGTCGCGACGCGGATGTCGCGGAATGAACGCGTGCTCGCGGCATCCGCTCGCCGGCCGCTATGCTCGCCGGCAGTGACACGGGGTGCCGCCCCACCCGCCGAGCGGGATGAAGCGGCTGAGATCACACCCGTCGAACCTGATCTAGTTCGGACTAGCGAAGGGATGTCGCCATGCGCGCACGTCTGTCCATCGACCCTGCCCACCAGTCGGCCGTGCCGGCATCCGACGCGGATGCCACGGCCCACGAGACCGCGGCGGAGACCGCCGCACGCCTCCTCGGCGCCCTGCGCGAGCAGTCGCCGCTCACCCACTGCATCACCAACAGCGTGGTGACGAACGTCACCGCCAACGTGCTCCTCGCGATCGGCGCCGCCCCCGCGATGGTCGACCTCACCGGCGAGGCCGGCGCGTTCGCCCGCGTCGCGGGCGGCCTGCTCGTGAACCTCGGCACGCCGCAGCCCGAACAGCGCGACGCGGCCCGCGAGGCCGTCGCCGCCGCCGCGGAGGCGGGCACGCCGTGGGTGCTCGACCCGGTCGCGGTCGGCGCACTGCCCGTGCGGACGGCGCTGGCCCGGGAACTGCTCGCGGCACGGCCGACGGCGATCCGCGGCAATGCGTCGGAGATCCTCGCGCTCGCGGGGGCCGGCGCGGGCGGGCGCGGGGTCGACGCCGCCGACGGCACGGATGCCGCGGCCGGCGCCGCCGCGGAGCTGGCTGCGACGCACGGGTCGGTCGTGGCGGTCTCGGGGTCGGTCGACCTCATCACCGACGGCGTCCGCACCGCGCGGATCGCCAACGGCGACGCGCTGCTCACGCGCATCACGGGCGGAGGGTGCGCGCTCGGCGCGGTGACCGCGGCGTTCCTCGCGACGGCCCGCACGACCGGCGACGATGCGTTCGACGCGACCGTCGCCGCGACCGCGGTCTACACGGTCGCCGCCGAACTCGCCTCCGGGCGGGCCGACGACCACGCCCCACTGGGTCCCGGCACGTTCGGCGTCCGCTTCCTCGACGCCCTGGCCGCCGTCGACGCCGCCGACCTGCGGGCCCGCGCGCACCTCACGGTGACCCGCGCCGCCGCGCACGCCGACGCCGCGCACGCGGTCGCCGCCGTCGCGGCCGGAGCCCGCGCGTGAGCGCCCGCCGCGCGCTCGACCTGTCCCTCACCCTCGTCACGGATGCCGCGCAGTGCGGCGCCCGCGGCGTGGCATCCGTCGTCGCCGACGCCGTCGCGGGCGGCGTGCGCACGGTGCAACTGCGCGACAAGGCCGCCTCCGACGCCGAGGTGCTCCGGCAGCTCGAGGCGCTCGCCGACGCGATCGACGGCCGTGCGACGCTGCTCGTGAACGACCGGCTCGAGGTGGCCGCGGCCGCCCGCCGTGCCGGAGTGCCCGTCGACGGCGTGCACCTCGGCCAGGGCGACGTCCCGGTCCTCCGCGCACGCGACGTCCTCGGCGCCGACGCGATCGTGGGCCTGACCGCGAACACGGCCGCGCACCTCGAGGCGGTCGAGCGGATGCCGCGCGGCACCGTCGACTACCTCGGCGTCGGCGTCATCCGCCCCACCGCGACCAAGCCCGACCACCCGCCGGCACTCGGCATCGAGGGATTCGCGCGGATCGCCGCGGCCAGCCCGCTGCCCTGCGTCGCGATCGGCGGGGTGCGAGCGGACGACGTCGCGGACCTTCGGGCTGCGGGCGCGGCGGGCGTGGCCGTGGTGTCGGCCGTCTGCGCCGCCGCGGACCCGCGGGCCGCCGCGCAGAAGTTCGCGCGCGCGTGGACGAGCCTCGAGCGGCGCCCGGCTGCGTCGGGTGCGGCCCGACCACTGCAGGCGACGGTGCCGCGCGTGCTCAGCATCGCCGGCAGCGACCCCTCCGGCGGCGCCGGCATCCAGGCCGACCTCAAGGCGATCGCCGCATCGGGCGGGTACGGCATGGCCGTCATCACGGCCCTCACCGCCCAGAACACCCGCGGGGTCCGCGCCGTGCACGTGCCGCCCGCGACGTTCCTCGCCGAGCAGCTCGACGCGATCGCCGACGACATCACCGTCGACGCGGTGAAGATCGGCATGCTCGCCAACGCGGAGGTGATCCGCACGGTCGGCGACTGGCTCGCACGCACGCGCCCGCCCGTGGTCGTGCTCGACCCCGTCATGCTCGCCACGAGCGGCGACCGCCTGCTCGACGCCGACGCCGAGGCGGCGCTGCGCGACCTGCTCGCCCACGCCGACCTCGTCACGCCGAACCTCGCCGAGCTCGCCGTGCTCGCGGGCGCCGACGCGCCAGCCGGCACATGGTCGGAGGCGATCGCGCAGGCCGAGGCGCTCTCGGCGACCACCGGCGTGCGGGTGCTCGCGAAGGGCGGGCACCTGGGCGGCGCCGACGCGCCCGACGCGCTCGTCGACGCGGCATCCGCTCGCCTCGTCGAGTACCCGGGCGAGCGCATCGCGACGACCGCGACCCACGGCACGGGCTGCTCGCTGTCGTCGGCGATCGCCACGCGACGCGCCGCGACCGGCGACTGGGAGACCGCCGTTGCCGAGGCGCGCCGCTGGCTGCGCGAGTCGCTGCGCCACGGCGAGACGCTGCAGGTCGGCGGCGGCCACGGGCCCGTGCACCACTTCGCCGGGCTGTGGGCGCGCGGCGGACTCGCCACCGCCCCGACGCCCGCCGAGGTCGAGACCGACTGGTGGGAGGGCATCGCGGACGTGCGCCGCGGCATCGACGAACTGCCGTTCATCCGCGCGCTCGCCGACGGCACGCTCGAGCGCGAGCCGTTCCGGTTCTACCTCGCGCAGGACGCGCTCTACCTGCGCGACTACGCGCGCGTGCTCGCCGTGGCAGCGGGGCTGGCACCGGATGCCACGGCGCAGGCGTTCTGGGCGAGGTCGGCCGAGGGCGCCATCGCGGGCGAGCTCGAGCTGCACCGGTCCTGGCTCGGCCGGACGACCGCGCCGCCCGACCCGGCACCCGCGACAACCGCGTACCTCGACCACCTCGCTGCGGCCGGCGCGCGCGGCGACTACCCGGTGCTCATCGCCGCGCTGCTGCCGTGCTTCCAGCTGTACGCCGACCTCGGCGCGCGCCTCGCGGCCGGCGAGTTCGGCCCCGCGGCGCTCGACCCCGCGCACCCGTACGCGTCATGGCTCGCGACCTACGCCGACCCGGGCTTCGCCGTCGCGAACCGCCAGGCGATCGACCTCGTGACGGCGACCGCGGCGCGCGCGACGCCCGAGGTACGCGAGCGGATGCGGCGCGCCTACCGGCGCTCGTCGGAGCACGAACACGCGTTCTTCGCGGCGCCGCTCGCGGCGTCGGCGACCGCGCCCGGGGAGGGGGTGCCCGCATGAGCGCCACGACCGCGACCGGCGCGCCCGCGGCATCCGCTCACCCCACCGAGCCGCCGCACGACCCGGCGCGCACCCGGCGTGCGGTCACGGCCGCGTCGCTCGGCACGGTGCTCGAGTGGTACGACTTCTTCCTCTACGGCACGGCGGCGGCGCTCGTGTTCCCGGTGCTGTTCTTCCCCGGCGAGGATCCGCTCACGGGCGTGCTGCTCTCGTTCGCCGTCTACGCGACCGGGTTCGTCGCCCGGCCGCTCGGCGGGCTCGTCTCCGGGTACTTCGGCGACCGCATCGGCCGACGGCGCACCCTCATCGCCACGCTGCTCGTCATGGGGGTCGCGACCGCGCTCATCGGGCTGCTGCCCACGCACGCCCAGGTCGGGGCGCTCGCGCCCATGCTGCTCGTCGGGCTGCGGCTCGTGCAGGGCGCCGCGACCGGCGGCGAGTGGTCGGGCGCCGTGCTGCTCGCCCTCGAGCACGCCCCGAGCCGGCGGGGGCTGCGCGGCGGGTTCATCTCGAGCGCCGTGTACGTCGGGCTGGTCCTCGGCAACCTCGCGTTCGTCGTGCTCGTCGCGGTGCTCGACGAGGCGGCGCTGCTCGCGTGGGGATGGCGCGTGCCGTTCGTCGCGAGTCTCGTGCTCCTCGCCGTGGCGGCGTACCTGCGGTGGCGCGTCGACGAGTCGCCCGAGTTCGCCGCGGTCCTCCGCGACGGACGCCGCGCCCGGCGCCCGCTCGTCGAGGCCGTGCGCCGGCCCCGCAACGTGCTCGCCGTGTTCCTCGTGCGGCTCGGCCAGAACACGAGCTTCTACGTCATCTCGGTGTTCTGCCTCGGCTACGCCTCGACCGTGCTCGGCATGCCGCGATGGGTGACGCTCACCGCGCTGCTGGCGGGTGCGACGGTCGCGGCCGTGCTCTGCCCGCTGTGGGGCGCGCTCGGCGACCGCGTCGGACCGCGCCGGGTCGTGCTCGTCGCGCTCGGCGGACTCGGCGTGCTCGCCGTGCCGCTGTTCGTCGTGCTCGACACGGGTTCGGCGGCGCTCGTCATCGCCGTCGTCACGCTCGCGATCGGCTTCGTGAACGCCGCGGCGGACGGGGTGCAGCCCGCGTGGTTCGCGTCGCTGTTCGACGTGCGCGTGCGGTACTCGGGCATCACGATCGGGCGCGAGGCCGCGTCGATCGTCGGCGGCGGGCTCGCCCCGCTCGCGGCGACCGCGCTGCTCGCCGCGACCGGGCACTGGTGGCCGATCGCCGCGCTCATGCTCGGCAGCGCGGTGTTCGGCGTGCTCGGCGCCGCGCTCGCCCGGTCCGTGGCCGCTCCGCGCGCCTAGCGCGCCCGGCCACCGCCGTGGGCACCGCCCGCCAAGGGAGACGCGGCAAGCGCGGCCGTCACCGCCCGAGGAGCGCGTGCGGAGGCGTCGCGAGCCCCTCGACGACGGATGCGGCCGGGTCCTCGCCGAGCTCGACGATGCGGTTCGCCGCGTCGACGTGCACGATGCGCGGCGCGAAGCCCGCGGCATCCGTCGACTCGACCGAGGCCCACGAGATCACGATCACGAGATCGCCCGGCGCCGCCAGCCGCGCCGCCGCCCCGTTGATGCCCAGCACGCCCGAGCCGCGCTCGCCCGCGATCGTGTACGTCTCGAAGCGTGCTCCGGTGTTGATGTTCACCACCGTGACCAGCTCGCCGGGCAGCAGGTCGGCGGCCTCGAGCAGGTCGACGTCGATCGTGATCGAGCCGACGTAGTGCAGGTCGGCGTGGGTCACGGTCACGCGGTGGATCTTCGACTTCAGCATCGTGCGGGAGAAGCGGGTCATGCTCCGATCCTGCCGCGTCGCCGCCGCACGCTACGCCGGACGCTCCTCCTCGAGACGCACCGAGCCCCTGCCGATCCACGCCGTGACGTCGACCTTGTGGTTCTCGGCGTCGGCGAGCGTCCACCAGTCGGGTGCCTCGGAGTCGTCGACCAGGTGACCGCCCGCGGCGAGCGCCGCCTCGATGCGGGCCTGCACGAGGTCGTACGGCACGCAGACGTCGACGTGCATACGTCCGCGGTTCGGGCGCACCGCGTCGGTCGGCTGCAGGAACACCGACGAGCTCCGGCGCAGCGGGTCGACGAGGTGCGTGTCGTTCGGACGCACGTACCCGAGCACCGCCTGCCAGAACGGCGTCACGTCGGCCGACTCGGGCGACGCGACCGCGGTCTGCACGACCTGGAGGGCCTCGACATCCGCGGCCAGCCCGTGCTCGCGCGCCACCGCCGAGATGCGCCGTGCGACGTCGAGGTCGCGGGTGCTGAGGTTCCGGATGTCGCGGCTGATGAGCTTCACGGCGACTCCCTCGTGCCGCAGGTCGATGTCGGGCTCGTGGCGGACGACCTCGTCGAGCGCCGTGATCGCCGCGACGAACCGAACACCGACCGCATACGACCCGGTTCGGAAGAACGCGTGGGCGCCCCAGTACAGCACCCGCCAGTCGTCGGTGCCGTCGGCGTCGTGGAACTGCTCCGGGGTGATCGGGTCGGGCGCGGCATCCATGCGGCCATGTTCGCGTGCCCCGCCGACACCGACGACCGCGTGGGGGGCGGACGGTCGCCGGGCCGACCGGGGAGCTACCGGGTGAGGCTCGCGCGCTGCTCGACGAGCGGGCACGTGAACGGGTCGCGTTCGCCGAGGCCGACCCGGTTGATGTACCGCAGCACGATCCCGTAGCTCTGCCAGAGACCGGTGACCGTGTACGCGACTCCGCGCTCCCGGCAGTACGCGGCGATGAGGGGCGCGGCGCGACCCAGGTGCGGACGCGGCATCGACGGGAACAGGTGATGCTCGACCTGGTAGTTGAGGCCGCCCATCATGAAGTCGAGCACCCGGTTCCCGCGGATGTTGCGGCTCATGAGCACCTGTCGCCGGAGGAAGTCGAGCTTCAGGCTCTTCGGCACCAGCGGCATCCCCTTGTGGTTCGGGGCGAACGACATGCCCATGTAGACGCCGAACACGCCGAGCTGCACGGCGAGGAACGCCGCCGCGACGCCCGGCGAGAGCACGAGGAAGACGAGCGCGACATACCCGACGATGCGGACGCCGAGGAACGCGATCTCGACGGGGCGGCGCGCGACGGGCGCGCGCTGGAACACGCGGCGCACGCTCGACGCGTGCAGCGACAGCCCCTCGAGCAGCAGGATCGGAAAGAAGAACGCGCCCTGGTGCGACATGACCCACCGCACGAGCGGCGTCCGGGCCTTCGCGGCCCGGTCGGGCGTGACGGCGATCACGGGCAGGTCGATGTCGGGGTCGACGCCGACCTGGTTCGGATTCGCGTGGTGGCGCGTGTGCTTGTGCTGCCACCAGCCGTAGCTCATGCCGACGAAGAAGTCGCCGAGGATGAGGCTGATCCAGTCGTTCCAACGCCCCGACCGGAAGATCTGCCGGTGGGCGGCGTCGTGCCCGAGGAACGCGGTCTGCGTGAACAGCACCGCGAAGGCGACGGCGGTGAGCAGTTGCCACCAGGTGTCGCCGATCCAGATGAACGCCGCGATCACGGCGATGTAGGCGAGCGGGATCACGCTGAGCTTCGTCCAGTAGTACCCGTATCGTCGGCGCATGAGCCCGGCGGACTTCACGAGCCGCGCCAGGTCGGTGAAGTCGCTGTTCGCCGCGACTCGATCGCCTCGACGTGCCTTCGTCGCGATGGTGGCCGCGGATGCCGCGGCAGGTGATGTTCCGGTCATTCCGGACCTGCTTCCCCGCACGACCTCGTGCGTGGGCGACCCGGGATTCCTCGACGTTCGGGTTCACTCTGACCCGCCGCTTTCAGGCTACGCGGGAAGCGGCCCGCCGAACCGGATACACGAGGGATTCTCAGGTCGCGGGTCGGCGTCGGCGGCCGGGTCGGTGTCGGTGCCAGCCTCCGCGGCGGCCTCGGCGTCGCCGGGAAGTGAAACTGTGAGCCCCCACATCTTCCCGGCCTACGCTCCGGAGATGAGCACATCCCATCTGCCGCCCGCCGGCACCCGCGCATCGGCACGTCGATGACCGACGCGGCGGCCCCGCCCGCCGACCCCGAGCCGTTCGCCCCGTTCGCCGTGGATCACATCCTCGTCAACGACCTCCCCTCGACCCTCGGCACCATCGAGGCTCCCGAGCGGTACACCGTCAGCGCCGTCTTCACGCGCCGACCGCTCCCGCAGGAACTCGACCTGCTCGCCTCACCGGAGATCGACGCCCGCCTCAGCGAGGCCGGGTACCGCACGGTCACCCTCCGCGCCGCCGATCGCCGCCTGCTCATCGAGAACACCAACCTCGCCGAGCTCCGCGAGGGGCTCGCCGAACTCATCGGCTCGCTGCTCGACGAGATCGGGGCCGGCGTGGCCACGACCCGCTCGGCCCAGGCGAGGGATGCCGCGGAGCTGGCCGCCCGCGCCGCCGAACGCGCGCACCACGTGCTCACCGAGGTCGAGCGGGTCGACTTCTCGCCACGGCGTCCGCCGAACTACAGCTGACACCCGCCCGGCGGAGCGGTGCGCCTGCGCCGCCCCGCCGGGCGAACGGTCTCGCCACGTCTCCCGTGAGCGGGCGTCAGGCGCCGGCCGGCTCGCCCTTCAACTCGGAGTAGCGCTGCGCGTGCACCTGCGCCAGGTCGATCGACCCGGTCAGCAGGGCCTCGGCGCACTCGCGCGCGGCCTCGTCGAGCTCGACCTCGCGGTGGCGCCCCTCGGTCGTGGCCTGCAGGGCGCGCTTCAGGCGGTCCCGGTCTTCGTAGATCATGGTCTCCTCTTCTCGGTCGTCGGAGCGATCATGACGCCGTCGTCAACCGGTGAGACGAGAACATACCGCCCGGGAGCGGTCGATGCCAAGGGCCGGCGCGCCGCTCAGGCGGCGAGGCGCTCGGCTCGCGCGAGGTTCGCCACGAGCTCGTCGCGGGTCTGCGGCACGACGTACGCGGGCTGGTCGCGCTCGACGCGCCAGCTCTCCGCGAGCGGGCCCACGTTCACGGTGTCGAAGCCGAACCGGTCGTACAGCTCGGTGACGAACGCGACGGCGTCGTCGTGGTCGCTCGAGGTCGCGAGCGCCCGGCGTCCGGGCGTGCCCGCGGGCGTGCCATCCGTCGTGATGTCCTTCGCCATGATGTGGTTGAACCCCTTCACCACGCGGCTGGTGGGCAGGTGCTCCTGCAGGAGGCCGGACACCGTCGCTCGCCCCTCGTCGATGGCGGCGATGCGGCCGTCGCGCTCCCAGTAGTAGTTGTTCGTGTCGATCACGATCTTCCCCGCGAGCGGCTCGACCGGGATGTCGCGGTACGCCTTGAGCGGCACGGTCACGACGACGACGTCGCCCGCCGCACCCGCTTCCTCCGCGGTGGCCGCCCGCGCCCGGGGGCCGAGCTCCGCGACGAGGTCGGCGAGCGTCTCCGGCCCGCGCGAGTTGGCGATCACGACGTCGTACCCGTTCGCCACGGCCGCGCGCGCGACCTGGCTGCCGATGTTGCCTGCTCCGATGATTCCGAGTGTGGTCATGGTGTCAGGCAACGGATGCCGCGGCCGTCCTCTTCCCGATCCGCGCCGATCCGCTCCGATCCCCAGCCGCCGCTCAGCCCAGCAGGGCGCCGACGGATGCCGGCCCTGCCGGCGGCATCCGCTCGCTCATCGCACCACGTCGAAGACCTGCTTGACGACCCCGTTCGAGTACACCTCGTGCTCGACGAGCTTCAGCGAGCCCTGCTCGCGGCCGGTGAAGAGGCGCTTGCCCTCGCCGAGCACGACGGGGAACACCAGCAGGTGGTACCGGTCGACGAGACCCGCCTCGGCGAGACCTGCGCGAGGGTCGGGCTCGCGTGCACGATGATGGTGCCCTCGCCGTCGCCCTGCTTGAGGGCGGCGACCTCGTCGAGCGAGCGAAGCACGGTCGTGTTGTTCCACTCGGGGTCAGCGATGGTCGACGAGACGACGTACTTCGGCATGGCGTTGTAGACGTCGAACTCGTCCATGGCCGGCCAGACCGGGGCGAATTCGTCATAGCTGACGCGGCCCAGCAGCATGGCGCCGGCCTCATCCTGCTCGCGGCCCTTGATCTCGTACATCTCCTCGACGAAGGGCACCTCGTTGAAGGTCCAGCCCGCCCGCGGGTGCTCGCCACCGCCGGGCGAGTCGACGACGCCGTCGAGGGTCATGAACTCGGTGACGATGAGGGTGCGCATGGCGGTCTCCATTCGGTATCGGTCCGGGGCGGTCCGTCCGCCCCTCACTCTGGACGTCGAACGGCACCGCCGGGAATCGACACGCGCGACGCGAATCGCGCCGGCGGGGGCTCCACTCCCCCACCGGCGCGACATCCGTTCTCGCGTTCGACCCCGACGTCAGGCCGCGAGCAGCTCCAGCGTGTCGATCACGCGGTTCGAGAAGCCCCACTCGTTGTCGTACCAGGCGACGACCTTGACGTGCTTCCCGTCGACGCGGGTGAGCTCGGCGTCGAAGATCGACGAGTGCGGGTTGCCGACGATGTCGCTCGAGACGAGCGGCTCCTCGGAGTACTCGAGCACGCCCGCGAGTTCGCCCTCGGCGGCCGCACGGTACGCGGCGAGCACCTCGTCGCGCGTGACGTCCTTCGACACGGTCGCGTTGAGCTCGACGATCGAGCCGACCGGCACGGGCACGCGCATCGCGTCGCCGTTGAGCTTGCCGTCGAGCTGCGGCAGCACGAGGCCGATGGCCTTCGCGGCACCCGTCGACGAGGGCACGATGTTCTCGGCGGCGGCACGGGCGCGGCGCGCGTCGGAGTGCGGGGCGTCCTGCAGGTTCTGGTCCTGCGTGTACGCGTGGATCGTCGTCATGAACCCGTGCTCGATGCCGGCGAGGTCGTCGAGGACCTTCGCGAGCGGGGCGAGCGCGTTCGTGGTGCAGGACGCGTTCGAGATGACGGTGTGCGCGGATGCGTCGTACGCGTCGGTGTTCACGCCGTAGGCGAGCGTGACATCCGCACCCTTCGACGGGGCGCTCACGAGCACCTTCTTCGCGCCCGCGGCGAGGTGGGCGCGCGCGGCCTCGGCGTCGGTGAAGCGGCCGGTCGACTCGAGCACGATGTCGACGTCGAGCTCCCCCCAGGGCAGCTTCGCCGGGTCGCGCTCGGCGAGCACCTTCACGCGGTGACCGTCGATGACGAGCACGTCGCCGTCGACCTCGACCGAACGGCCGAAGCGGCCGCCGACGGTGTCGTACTTGAGCAGCCGCGCGAGGGCGGCGGGGTCGGTGAGGTCGTTCACGGCGACGACCTCGAGGGTCGAGTCGCGCTCGAGGAGGGCGCGCAGGGTGTTGCGGCCGATGCGTCCGAAGCCGTTGACGGCGATGCGGGTCATTGCGAGGTGTTCCTTTCTCGACTCGCGGCATCAGGACCACGAGGTTTTCGGGACCACTCTGGACCGCGGCATCCGCTCTCGGAAGTGGCTTGCAAGACAGCGTGCGCAAGGATCTCGCCAATGGTCCGATCCAGCTCGCGATCACCCGGCTTCGGCGGGTCGTCACGGGAGGCGCATGGGCCGCACCGAGGCGACTCGGAGGCGAGGCACAGACTCGCCCGACACGATGGGAGGATGCGACCCTCCCGAGCCGCCGCCGTCCTGCTGTTCGCCTATGCGGGGCTGGTGCTCTGGGCGACCCTCGGCTCGGTGCCGCGGGCGGGCCTGGGCAACCAATCGCCGAACGGCGTGCTCGACTGGCGTCTCTGGCTCGAGCCGTCCACTTGGACGACCGGCCTCGAGACCGAGCTGATGCTCAACGTGCTCATGTTCGTGCCCCTCGGCGCGTTGCTCGCGTTCGCCCTGCGCGGCGTGTCGTTCATGGTTCCGGTCGTGATGGCCGCGGGCTTCAGCCTCGCCATCGAGCTCGCGCAGATCCCCTTGGCCGACCGCATCTCCGACCCGCGGGACCTCCTCGCCAACACGGTAGGCGCCCTCATCGGCGTCGTCGGCGCCCGCACCATCGACGCCGCGGTGCGCCTCGCGACTCGCGTACTGCGTCCCCGGCCGGTCGAACCCGCCGCACCGGTCGCGCGCGCCCGTCCGGCGGCGCCGGTCGCGCGCGCCGCCGGACGCACGGGCGAGCTCCGCGACGCCGGACGCACGGGCGAGCTCACGGCGAGCCGCTCAGGGCGCTGATCCCCGGCATCCGCTCGGTCGGATGCCTTTCTCAGGAGCCGCACGCCCGAATGGCACCGTTCTCAGGACGACACGCCGCCCACCGCCGCGACACGCCGACGACCTCCTGAAAACGGCACCGCGCAACGACACCGGGCAACGGCACCGCGCAACGACACCGCGACGGCGCGGCCGGGTCAGGCGGCGAACGTGTGGCGGTACTCCGACGGCGACGTGCCGAGGATGCGCTGGAAGTGCAGGCGCAGGTTGGCGCCCGTGCCGAGCCCGACCTGCGCGGCGATCTGCTCGACGCCGAGGTCGGTGCGCTCGAGCAGCTCGCGCGCGAGGTCGATGCGCGCCCGCAGGATCCACTGCATGGGCGTGTAGCCGGTGTCGTCGACGAAGCGCCGTGAGAACGTGCGCGGCGACACGGTCGCGTTGCGCGCGAGGTCCTCGAGCGTGATCGGCTCGTGCAGGTGCTCGAGCGCCCACTGCCGGGTGGCCGCGAACACGTCGCCGAGCGGCTCGGGCAGCGCCCGCGGCACGTACTGCGCCTGCCCGCCGCTGCGGTAGGGCGCCGCGACGAGCCGGCGCGCCGCGTGGTTCGACACGGCGACGCCGTGGTCGCGTCGCACGAGGTGCAGGCAGAGGTCGATGCCGGATGCCGCGCCGGCCGACGTCAGCACCTGCCCCTCGTCGACGAACAGCACGTTCTCGTCGACGTTGACGAGCGGATGCCGCGCCCGCAGCGCCCGCGTGTAGTGCCAGTGCGTCGTGGCCCGCCGCCCGTCGAGCAGGCCGGTCGCGGCGAGCGCGAACGCCCCCGTGGAGATCGCCGCGATCCGCGCGCCGCGGGCGTGCGCGGCCAGGAGCGCGTCGACGACGTCGGCCGGCGGGTCCTCGCGGTCGGGGTGCCGGTACCCCGGGATGAAGATCGTCTCGGCCCATTCGAACGCCTCGAGCCCGTCGGCGACGTGGTACGAGAGCCCGTCGCCGCCGGTCACGGGGCCCGGGCGGGCGCCGCACACGCGCACCTCGTAGGGCATGCTCGCCCGGGTGGTGAAGGTCTGCGCGGGGATGCCCACGTCGAGCGGCTTCGCACCCTCGAGCACGAGCACGGCGACGCGGTGGTTGGTCCTCGTCATGTGGCAAGGATGCCACCGGCCGCAAGGATCCCGCAGCGGGAGTCAGCGCGCCTGCGGCCACCAGCCGGGCATGAGCGTCGCGATGCGCGCAGCGGATGCCGCGGCATCCGTCTCGTCGCCCATCGCCCACGTCTCGATCGCCCCGACGAGTCCGCCGGCGACGTACGCGGCCGCCTCGTCGATCGCGGCGGCGGCGACCGGTGCGCCGGGCACGCCCTGGGCGCGCCACACCTCGAGCGCGAGCCGGGCGCGCCGCCGCATCCGCTCGTCGAGGGCCGTGCGGAACACGCCGCGGCTCGCCGAGCCGAACAACGCCCGGTAGCCCGCACGCTCGACCGCGACGTGGTCGAGCACCCTCGTGAGCGAGTCGAGGTAGCGTTCGGCGACGTGCTCGGCCGTCTCGCCGGCCGGCTCGACGTCGACCGCGGTGAGCCGGTCGAGGTCCTGGGTGAAGACGGCGAGCGCGAACGCGTGCACGCTCGGCGCGTGCGCGTAGAACGTCGTGCGGTGCACGCCCGCCTCGCGGCAGAGGCGCGCGACGGTGATCGCGTCGAGCGGGTCGTGCTCGAGCAGCCGCAGCAGCGCGTCGGTGAGCGCGGCCCGGGTGCGCCGCTGCCGGGGGTCGTCGAGCGTCGGGTCGGGGCCGGTCTCGCTCATGCCGTCACCCTATCCGCGGCTCGCCGCACGCTCGGGACCGCCCGGTAGAGTCCGTCCCGGAGGTGCGCATGGACGACGAACTGGTCCTGGTGACGGGCGGCACGGGGTTCGTGGCCCTCCACTGCATCGTGCGACTCCTCGCCGAGGGCACGCGCGTGCGGGCGACCGTGCGGCATCCGCAGCGGGCCGACGACCTGCGTGCGCTCGTGCGGCTGGCGGGGGCCGATCCGGCCGGGCTCGAGGTCGCGACGGCCGACCTGCTCGACGACGCGGGCTGGCCGACGGGCGTGCAGGGGGCCACGCACGTGCTGCACGTGGCCTCGCCGTTCCCGGCGCGCCAGCCGAAGGACGAGGACGAGCTCATCGTGCCCGCCCGCGACGGGGCGCTGCGGGTGCTGCGCGCGGCCCGCGATGCGGGAGTGCGGCGGGTGGTGCTGACGTCGTCGTTCGCGGCGATCGGCTACGGGACGCATCCCGGCCGCCGGTTCACCGAGGAGGACTGGACCGACCCGTCGTCGCCGACGATCACGCCGTACGTGCGGTCGAAGACGCTGGCCGAGCGCGCGGCGTGGGACTTCGTGGGTCGGGAGGGCGGCGACCTCGAGCTGGCGACGGTGAACCCGGTCGGCATCTTCGGTCCGGCGATCGGGACCGACCTCTCGGCCTCGCTCGAGCTGCTGCTGGCGCTGCTCGAGGGGAAGTATCCGGCGGTGCCGCGCGGCACGGTGAACGCGGTCGACGTGCGCGACGTCGCCGACCTGCACGTGCGCGCGATGCGGCATCCGGATGCCGCGGGCGAACGGTTCCTCGCCGTGTCGGGCGACGCGTTCGAGTACCGCGAGCTGTCGTTGCTCATGCGCGCCGCCCTCGGCGACCGGGCCCGCCGTGCGACGACGCGGGTGCTGCCCGACTGGGTGGTCCGCGCCGCGGCCCCCTTCGTCGGGGAGGCGCGGACGATCGCCGCCGAACTCGGCCAGCGCGTCGACGCGTCGCACGAGAAGGCGACGCGTCTGCTCGGCTGGACGCCGCGCTCGCGCGAGGAGGCCGTGCTGGCCGCGGCGCGGAGCCTCGTCGACCTCGGGCTCGTCCGGACCTGACCCCGGCCCGCCGGGGGCGGCGTCGAACGGGCGAGCGGATGCCGCGACGCGAGGCCGCGGCATCCGCTCGGGGGTGCGCATCGGGCGCCGGCTCAGCTCTCGTAGTGCGCGAGCCCCGCGGTCTCGCCGCCGTCGGCGACGAACTCGGCGCCGGTCGAGAAGCTCGACTCGTCGCTCGCGAGGAACAGGATGAGGTTCGACAGCTCGATGGGCTCGCCGACGCGGTGCAGCGCGACGTGGTTCTGCGGCGTTTCGAGCTCCTCGGTCATGGGGGTGCGGATGACGCCCGGGTGCACCGAGTTCACGCGGATGTTGTAGCGCCCGAGGTCGAGCGCGGCGTTCTTCGTGAGGCCGCGCACGCCGAACTTCGCGGCGTTGTAGCCGGGCAGCGCCTCGTAGCCCTGCAGGCCGGCGGTCGAGGAGATGTTGATGATCGAGCCGGCGCCCGACTCCTTCAGCGCGGGGATCGCGGCCTTGATGCCGTAGAACACGCCGGTGAGGTTGATGTCGATGATCTTCTGCCAGGCGTCGATCGGGTACTCCTCGATCGAGCCGAAGTTGGCGATGCCGGCGTTGTTCACCACGATGTCGAGCCGCCCGAACGCCTCGGTCGCCGCCGCGACGGCCGACTCCCACTGGGCGTAGTCGGTCACGTCGAGGTGCACGTACCGCGCGTGCTCGTCGCCGAGTTCGGCCGCGAGCGTCGCGCCCTCGTCGTCGAGCAGGTCGCCGATCACCACCTTCGCGCCCTCCGCCACGAGCAGGCGGGCGTGCGACGCCCCCATGCCCCGTGCTCCACCGCTGATGAGTGCGACCTTGCCGCTGACGCGTGCCATGTTGACGCTCCTTGTCTCGCCGCGGGCGATCGGCCCGCGGCATCCGTTGCCTTCTGGGCCCGGGGTCGGATGGCTCCGGGTACACGTCTAATCTACATGTGTCGATTACGTCTTGGCTGGGTGCGCGCTGGGATTGTCAAGCGCTGGCCGCGACGAGCGGATGCTGCGAGCGTGGAGGGTCCACCGAGGAGAGGAGCGACCATGAGCGACATCCCACCCGAAGAGGACCGCGAGGACCGCACGGGCACCGCGGGCGACGACGGCCAGGACGGCGCCGGCAGCCAGGGCACGATCCCCGACGCGCCGGACGGCGTCGGCGTCGGCGTCACCGAGGAGAAGAACACGTTCGAGCCCGAGGAGGACCCGGACGTCACGGGCGTGCACGAGTGAACGCCGACGGGGGCCCGCCGTGGCGGCGGGCCCCCGTCGCACGCCGGGAACGGGTCGCGGCTAGGCCGTGACGGGCGCCCACGCGCCCGTGCCGACCGCCTCGGGCGCGTCGATCGCCGCGAACCGGTCGACGCGGAACGACGCGAGCACCGGCGACGGCGTTCCCGTCACGATCTCCTCGGCGAGCAGCTCGCCGAGGATGAGACCGAGCGTCGCGCCGGAGTGCGTGAACAGCGTGTAGAGGCCCGGGATCGCGGGGACCGCACCGGCGACCGGCTCGCCGTCGCCCGGGATCGGCTTGAGACCCGCGCCGACGCGCTCCGCCGTGAGGCGGGGGTTGCCCGCGAGCACCTCGGAGGCCGCGTCGAGCAGGCCCTGCACCGCCTCGTCGGGCACCGTGACGGTGCCGTCGTCGGCGACCGCGACGGACTTCTCGGCCCAGTCGGCGTCGAGCACGAGCCGGCCGTCGGGCGTGGGGCGCACGGCCACGCGGGGCGTGTTGAGCACGGTGCGCACCTCGACGTCGACCGGGTCGGTGAACAGCACGAAGGCGGCCGGCGTGGCATCCGGCACGGCGACGCCGAGGGCGGCGAGCTGCGCCGGCACGTCGCCGCCCGTCGCCAGCACGACCCGCTCGGCGGGCACCCGGGTGCCGTCGCCGAGGATCACGCCCGCCGCCGCGCCGTCCCGCACGTCGACGCGCACGTCGCCCGCACGCTCGACGACGGTCGCGCCGTCGGCGACGGCCTCCTCGACGAGTGCCGCGATGAGGTCGGGCAGGCTCACCCAACCCTCGCCGGCGTTGAAGATCGCGCCCTCCTCCGCGACCGAGGCCGGGTCGACGTCGGGCGCGACCGAGGCCACGTCGTGGCGCTCGACCCACACGGCGTCGTAGCCGCCCGCGCGCTCGAACGCGAAGGTCTGCCGCAGGCTCTCCCCCGGGCCCGCCCACTTCATCGCGCCGTCGAACCGCAGGTAGCTGCCGCTCTCCGGGTGACGGACGCTCCAGGTGCGGTAGCGGTCGAGCGCGAGCAGGCGCAGGTAGTGGTAGGCCGGCGAACGGTCGCCGGACGAGTTCAGCCAGGCGATGGAACGGCCGGACGCGCCGTCGGCCAGCGCACCGGCCGTGACGAGGGTGACTGGCGCGCCGGCCCGCGCGAGGTGCGCGGCCGTCGAGGCGCCGAGGATGCCGCCGCCGATGACGACGACGGGCTTCGGTTCGGTTGCAGACATGGGTGATGTTCCTTCTCAGGTGGTTCGGGTGATCGGTGCGATGCGCGGTCAGGCGGTGACGGATGCCGCGGCGTGCGCCTGCTCGATGAGCTCGAGCACGGCGACCGCGTCGGACGGGTCCACTGGCACGGGCGCGCCGTCGCGGATCGCGGCGTCGAGGAGGCGGTAGAACTCGCCGTAGTCCCCGCGATCGGTCGGGACGGGCCGGGCGGCGCCGTCGACGCCGAGCACGCCCCAGCGCGCTTCGGGCGTCTCGCCGAAGCCGGGGTCGGTCGGCAGCGCGCCCGCGATGAGCGCGGGCTCCTGGCCGTCGAGGCCCCAGCTCGTGTACCCCGCGCGGGAGCCCAGCACGTGGAAGCGCGGGCCGAAGACGGGCGCGACGGCGTTCATCCAGAGGTGCGACCGCGTGCCCGACTCGTGCCGGAGAGCGACGAACACGTCGTCGTCGGCCGCGGCGCCGGGGCGCCGGCGATCGATCTCGGCGGTCAGCTCCGCGACCGGACCGAACAGCTGCACCGCCTGGTCGACGAGGTGCGTGCCGAGGTCGTAGAGGATGCCGCCGCCCTCCGCGGGCGTCGCCTCGGTCTTCCACGAGGCGGGCGGCTGCGGCTTCCACCACTCGAAGCGCGACTCGAAGCGGCGCACCTCGCCGAGCGCGTCGGACTCCACGAGTCGACGCACCGTGCGGAAGTCGCCGTCCCATCGGCGGTTCTGGAACACCGTCAGCGTCCGGCCGAGCCGCGCCGCCTTCGCGATGAGCGCCCGGCCCTCGTCGGCGGTGACGGCGAACGGCTTGTCGACGACGACATCGAGGCCCGCGTCGAGCGCCGCATCGGCGAGCGTCGCGTGCGTGCCGCTCGGCGAGCCGATCACGACGAGGTCGAGCCGGTCGGCCGTCGCCCA